>JBOGSL010000379.1:0-24980 GCA_050695395.1 Chloroflexota bacterium
GTATACGATTCTCCACGTGCGTCTGATGCGGGGAGCCGCCCTTCACGCGAACCGCCGCCGTTCGATCTTCGAACCCCCAGGTGGCATTCATCGGCGCGAAGCTGAAGAGCCTGAAGCGCTTGCCGCAGTTGACGGTCGGCGAGCCGAGCGACGCCAGCGCGGGCGCGTGCGCCAGTAGCCCGCCAATCCAGTGCCTGGCCAGCTCCGACAGTTCTCCGCGATTGTCAACAAAGGCATTCGCCCCGCTTCGAGCGTGTCGCAAGCCGTGATGGTAGTGACACCCGCTCGCGCTCTGGTCCGAGTAGGGCTTCGTCATGAAGCTCGCCAGATACCCCTCGAGCCGCGCCATCTCCTTGATTGCGTTCTTGAAGGTGAACGCATGATCCGCCGCCGCAATGCCCTCCGCCGGCTCGAGGTTGATTTCCATCTGTCCCGGTCCGTACTCCGCGTTCGACGTAATCACGTCCAGCCCCGCGCCTCGCAGTCCGGCTAGTAGCTGTCCCATGAGATTCTGATCGAAGTTATTTCGCAACGTCCAGAAGATTTGGATGCCCGAAAACGCCGGCTCGCGTGACTGGGCATCAGCAAGGTAGAATTCGTACTCGAATCCGGAGCGCAGCGTGTAGCCCATGTCTCCCAATCGATCGATCAGTCGCCGCAGCACGAACCTGGGCCCGGCCTCCGCGGGACCAGCCCCGTACCAATACGGCTCACCGATCACCTTCGCCGTGGCGGGAACCCACGGAATCGGCGCCAGCGTGTCCAGGTCCGGCCTGAGAACCTGGTCGGCGAACTGGCGTTCCTCCATGTATCCGGTGCCTGGCGCCACGCCCGACTGGAGGTCGAGACCCAGCAACCCGCCGAAGAAGTTCAGCCCATTGCCCGCAAAGTGACCGAAGTGGGCCACCGGGACCGTTTTGCTCCGGCTGAGCCCATGCAGGTCCGTCTGCTCCATGCGGACGTACTCGATGTCGTTGTCCTGGAGGTAGCGCTCAGCCTCGGCGAGATTCACAACCGTACTTCCCTCTAATCGGTAGGAGTGGCCCCGCGGTTCGCGGGGCCACTCGAGTCAGGGTTTGTCTAAGACGCGCCGGCCACGGCCTCTGCCGGAGGCAATGGTCGTTTGCGCGCCGAGGCCGTGCCGATGATGTATACCACCGGAGCAACGGCCAGCGAGACCACTGAAAGCAGCAGAATGGCGTGGAACCAGTCACCCCGCCCGATGTAGGGCGTCCAGGGGTTGGTGAATGTCACGATCGCTCCCCAGACGCTCGCGACCATGCCAACAACCGACGCCGCCCAGAAGACCGCCGGATGCGCGATCTTACGCTCCTGAAACACCGGTCGGTAACGGCTGATGATGACGAGCACGTCCAGGAACAGGAATGCCATGGAGAGCAGCCAGATCACCGTCACCGCGGCCTGGAAGATGAAGTACGCCTTACTCGCGAGCACCGCGGCGTTGCCGGTGGTGACGTACGGGTAGACCATGTACACGCCGATCGCGAAGATGCCGGCTAGTATGGTCTGCACGATGACAGCCACGTAAGGAACGTGGTTGGCATTGACCTTGGTGATGGCCGGCGGCAATCGCTTGTCCAGCCCGGAGACGAACAGCAGCCGGGCGAACGAGTAGTTGTACACCACGGTGATGAACACGAAGAATCCGATCAGGATGAGGCCCACCACCCATTCGGCCACCACACCCATGGTCTCGTTCACTACCACCACGAGCGCTCCGAGGTTACCTCCGTATGTCTTTGGAGAGACGGCGACCATCAGCGACCAGTTCACGGCGAGGTAGGCAACCACCACGATGATGCCGCCCCAGAGCAGGTAGCGCGTGATCGCCTTTTGGTTGACCACCTCCACCCCCATGTTCAGCGGCACTTCGATGCCTAGCAACGCCAAAATCACGAAGCCGAAAAGGCTCCAGGTGGAGGCCGAATTAGCCGAGAAGTCCAACGGGTTGTGGCTCATGCCCTTGAACCAGCCGCTGCCGAAGTTGACGTATGAGGCATGGCCCTGCGTCAGCCAGAGAACGCCTCCCACGATCATCAGCAACATGGCGACGCCGTAGAGCACGAAGATAATGTTCACCATGTTCTGGGTAACCCGAAAGCGCAGGCTTGCCACCACGGCGGAGAAGACAATCACGCCCAGCGTGATCAATCCCTGGACCAATGGCGAGAAGGTAGCGTTGGTAAGTGTCTCGAGATACTGGACGACCACCGTGCCGGTGGCCAGCATCACCAGGATCCCGGGCCACCAGGCGGCGAACCCGGCGAAGAAGCTGGTGAAGGAGCCGAAGGCCTTGTAGGTCCAGAGATAGATCGAACCCTCCCCCGGAAACAGCTTGCCCAACTGCCCGGTGACGATCGCCCCGGGAATAAGGAAGGTGATGAACCCCAGGATCAGGTAAGTCATGGAGACCGGGCCGTTGGCGAAGAAACCTGGGACATTTGTGATGAAGAGAACTATGGCGACAAAAATCGCCACCATGTCGAACGTGTTGAGGACTTTGGGGAGAATCCCCCCGGCGATTCGCTCGGATGCCAGACCGGGGCCAATCTCCACGTCGGACGCGGTCATAACTGTTCCTCCAAGGTAGACTTACGACGAAGCCGGCACGGGGGTCTGCCGGTAGGTGGACCGACCTCCTTTCCGCAGTACCCGCCCCGGTGCCACGACTGCCCCGAAGGCGGTATTGTTTTCTACTATAGCCACGTTTGTTACGCACGTCAACGACGGCGCGGATGGCATGATCCAGCCGCATACGGCGCCTCGCTACAAGGGGGGCGACGTGGTGTTGAGGCGCCACTTCGAGTGACCGGCCGGCGGCTCCTTTCGATCGGGACCTGCCGATACCGTAACCACGACCGTGTGTCAGGCGATCTAGTAATGTGGATTCGACACGCTTCGAGGGAGGACGCATGACCAGCGAACCGGTTCTTCCGCCTCCCACGCGCCGTGTGCGCGTGGTGATGGCGGGGGATGCGCCGCCTCGGCCGGCCCGGCGCCCCGCTGCATCTCGAAACCGCGTGGGCCCAACCGGCATCCGCCGTCTTCACCGGTACCTCGACCTTCTTCTGGATGTTCTCCGAAGCAGCCTGCCGGACGCGTCCCGGAGCGAGACGCTCTCACCGTACGATTCCAGCGCCTCCGCCACTATCTCCGTCAGGCGGGTCCTCATTACCCTCACGTTTACGTTTCTCCTCGGCATTGTGGCAACAGGCCCCGGGCTGGTACATGCGGGAGAGGGCATGCCAGATGGTCTAGCTCGGTCCGTCACGTTGGGGGTGGGAGGCGCGGCCTCCGCGGTCGGGAACACCACGCGTCTCACCTGGCCCTGGCATGAGCTCGTCACCGTTGTCGGTCATGCCCAGCAAGCTTCCTCGCCGCTGCTGGCCGTGCAGTCGACTTCAAAGGGCTCTGCCCACTCGGCCATTGACAGGCGGGGAGCGGCGAAGGCGCGTGCCACGACCGGCGGACTCGGCGAGCCGCGGCAACCGAAAGCTTCGGGCGTGCCAAGCGGTTCTTCTAAGGCCCTCGCAGTTCTTCCGATAGTCAATCGCCGTCACCCGTTGCGTTTGCTCGTAACGGGCGACTCCCTGACCGAGTTCATGGGGCCGGATCTGATCAACCTTGCCAGCGCCGCGGGCCCGGTGAAGGGGTTCATCGAGACCCACTATGGCACCGGCCTGGCGCGGCCCGATTTCGTCGATTGGAGTGTGCTCGCCAAACAACAGGTGGCCGAGTATCATCCGCGTGCCGTTGTGGTCCTGATGGGAGGCAACGACAACCAGAACATGACGCTTGGCAACAAGATGTTCTACGCCGCTACCGCTGCCTGGACCCGCGAGTATCAGCGACGCGCCGAGGTGTGCATGCGGATCTGGGCGCGACGCGGACACGCGCGGGTCTACTGGCTCTCGATCCCGCCCGCTCGCGATCCTGGCTGGGCTGTCACCGACAATCACATCAACCTGGCGCTCTCGAAGGCGGCGCACCAGGTCTCCGGCGCCCGCTTCCTCAACATCCTCGGCCCCGTCACCGATAAGGGGCACTATGCCGACTTCGTCAACGTGGGCGGCGTCGAAACCCTGGTTCGTACTCCGGATGGAGTGCATCTCAGTACCCAGGGGTCTGAAATAGTGGCGCAAGAGGTGCTGCACACGCTCGAGCGGCAGTGGAAGTTTGGGGTGGGACGCCCCCGGCCGGTCCGGCACAGCCATTCACGCACGCCCTGATCGAACTGCCGGTTATTCCTGCGCACCGTTTCGCGGCCTCATACCGCTTCCGTGATGAGTGGAGCGATTTCCAGATACACTCGGGCATGGCGGACGGCCCCGACCTCCAGTCCACCTTCGTGCGCCGGGCAGAGCAGGCGGGAACACGGGTGACCCTCGTCTCCCCGCACGACCTGTTCGCCTCGATAGCGGGAGCCATCGACTCGCCCGCCGCGGGCGTCGGTGTGACTTCTGAAGTTATCGCTGCCCACCCCGCCATCGCGAAGCTTGCCAGCCGGGGAAAGCAACATCCGGAAACTGCTGTGGCTTTGGCGCCGCTCGGTATTGCCGAAACCGGCAGCGTGGCTCTGGCCGAGAGAGACCGAGCCGATCGGCTCCTCGGGCTGCTCTGTCGGCGCCAGATTGTGGTGCTTGAGCGCAGGGCCCTTGTCCCCGCGCTGGCCGGCGCCATGCCCTCGCTGGCCGGCTGGATCAGCGATGGGCGTCCCTACGTGACGTTCGTCACCGGTCCCAGCCGTACCTCGGATATCGAGCGGATCCTCACCATCGGCGTCCATGGTCCCGCGGAGCTGACAGTGCTGTTGTTGCAATGATGGAGGTGCCTCCTTTCGATCAGCGCTATAGAAAGGCGCTGGACGATCCCGAGCTGCGCGTTACCTTGCTTGCCTTCCAGCGGCGCTGGGTGGCCACCCGAGCTCAAACCATGGCCGAGCTCGGGATAGATTTCGAGGCGGGTCGCCAGAAGCTAGCAGTCATCAAGGATGACGTCATTCAGCAGCTTCCCGAGTACATCCGGCAATTCACGGCGCAAGCGGAGCGGCTCGGAGCCAGCGTCCATACTGCCGGCACGGCTGAGGAGGCGGTGGCCCAGGTCATCGCCCTGGCGGAGGAGCGCGGCATCCGTCGAATCGTGAAATCGAAGTCCATGGTGAGCGAAGAGATAACTCTCAACCGCGGGCTCGAGGCAGCGGGCCTCCAGATCACCGAGACGGATCTCGGCGAGTGGCTGGTGCAGCTGGCCGGGGAGAGGCCCTCGCACATCATCGCCCCGGCCATCCACAAAAATCGCCGCCAGATCGGCAGGCTCCTGAGCCGGGTTACCGGCCGGGCGGTAAGTGAAGTAGATATCGCCGAGCAGGTGGGAGCGGCACGTGGGGCGCTGCGTGAGGAGTTCCTCGAAGCGCAGATGGGCATCTCCGGGGCGAATGCCCTGATTGCCGAAACCGGCACGGTGATGCTTGTCACCAACGAGGGCAACGCCGAGCTTGTAACGTCGCTGCCGCCGATCCACGTGGTGCTGGTGGGGATCGAGAAACTCCTGCCCGCGCTGGAGAATGCGGCGCTGGAGCTCGAGCTCCTGACGCCCAGCGCTACCGGCCAGCCGGCCACGGCGTACGTCAGCTGGATCACGGGCCCCGGCGCCGCCGGTCAGGAACTCCACATAGTACTCATCGACAACGGTCGCTCCGCCATGCGCGAGTCGCCGCTCTTCGCCTCGGCCCTGCGCTGCATCCGCTGTGGCGCCTGCTCCAATGTCTGCCCGTCCTACGGCGTGGTCGGCGGGCACGTGTTCGGCTATGTCTACAGCGGCGCTATCGGACTGGTAAACACGCCCTTCCATCACGGCATTGAGGCCGACGCCGGACCGCAAAGTCTCTGTGTCTCCTGCAACGCCTGCCAGACGGTATGTCCCGTAGACATTCCGCTACCACGACAGATTCTGGACGCGCGCGCCTGGACGAATCGAGTCGAGGGCCAGCCGTTGTCGCAGCGTCTGGCTCTCGCCGTCTGGTTGCGCCCTAAGCTCGCTCGGGTGGCGCTTCGAGCCGGCACGCTCTTGCAGAAGCCGTTTCAGCATGGCGCTTTCCTGGACCCGCCCGGTGCGTCGAAGCTCACCTCCTGGCGCCGCCTGCCCGCCGTTGCCAGGCGCCCATTTCGCGACACGTGGCAGCAACTGTCACCCGCGACGAAAACCGGCGCGCCCGATGTGCTCGCCGGTGTCAGGGTCGCCTACTTCGTGCAGTGCCTCACCGATTGGCTCTATCCCGAGATGGGAGAAGCGATCGTCCGAACCCTGCGCGCGTTCGGCGCGGAGGTGCAGTTTCCAGCCGCCCAGCATTGCTGTGGTCTCCCGGCCTACGATAGCGGCAACCCCGACGCAGCCCGACGTCTCGCCCGCCAAACCATCGAGACGCTCGAACATTCGCCGGCGGATTACATCGTCAGCGGCGGCGTGAGCTGCGTAATCGCCATGCTGCACGACTACGACGACATGTTCGCCGAAGAACCCGAGTGGCAGATGCGCGCTCGCCGCCTGGCAGAACGCACCCTCGATTTCACCAGCTTCATGGATCGCGTGGCCCGGTTGCCCGCCGGATCTCTGGCCACGGCCCCGCCGCAGCGCGCCGTGTACCACTACTTCTGCCAGGCCTATAACGTAATGGGCATGCGTGAGGAGCCCCGTCGTTTGCTGGGCGAGGTCTGCGGTCTCGACCTGGTGCCGCTGGCCGAGGCCAACGTCTGCTGCGGCTTTGGTGGCTCCGTCTCCTTCAAGCGACCCGAGCTCTGCCGGCACATCCTCGATCGTAAGCTGGACAACGTACTGGCCACCGGTGTCGATCTGCTCATCACCGACAATCCCGGCTGCATCATGCAGCTGCGCGGCGGCCTCGCGGCCCGTCATGCGCACGTGCGCGTTCTCCACACAGCTGATGTGGTGGCCGAAAGGGTGTGGGCCTGCTTGTCTCCGTAACCCTCGCTTGAAGCTCGACGGCTGCCACAGTCCGATTCGATGGCCGGCGGCGAGCCGTATCATCAACGAGGGAGGCCATCGTGCGGCTTTTGCTCATCGAAGACGACCAGGCGCTCACTTCTCTCCTCCGGAAGGGGCTCGCCTCGCACGGTTACCAGGTAGACGTAGCTCACGATGGCGAGACGGGCCGCTACCTTGGTCAATCCGGCGCGTACGATGCGATCGTCACCGATATTCTCCTGCCGGAAAAGAACGGGACAACCGTTACCCGCGAACTGCGCCGGGAGGGCATCACGACGCCGATCTTGATGCTAACCGCGCGTGATGCCGTGGAAGAGAAGGTGGAGGGCTTCGCCGCGGGTGCCGACGACTACCTCACCAAACCGTTTGCTTTCGAGGAGTTGTTGGCGCGCATCGACGCAGTGGTGCGACGTGGCGGCGGCGCCGTGGTTCAGTCCGAAGTGCTTCGGGTCGACGGTCTCGAGCTTGATCCGGCGGCTCGTGAGGTGCGTCGCGACGGGCAGATCATCGCCCTCGGGCCGCGAGAGTTCGCTGTTCTCGAGCGATTGATGCGCAGTCGAGGCCGCGCCGTCAACCGTGAACATCTTCTTATCCAGGTTTGGGGCTCGCACAGCGACGCCTACAGTAATGTGGTCGAGACCAGTATCCGCCGGCTTCGAGCCGCCATCGATCGTTCGGACCAGAATTCGCTCATCCAGACGGTTCGTGGCGTCGGCTACAAGATCAAGGAGTGACAGGACCGAAGGCCATGCGTCGGAGTGAGCGTCGCGTCGCGCCGTTCGCGGAGCACTTCATCTCGCGGGCTCGATGGCGGCTCGCGCTGAGCTACGCCCTTGTGATGGCCGGATTACTGCTCGCGGTCATTCTCGCCATCTACCTGGCCCTCTGGCGGGAGGAGACATCCGTCGTCCGGTCACAGCTGATCGCAATGGCCAATCAGAAGCGAACACAGCCCGACATCACCGACATCCTCAGACAGCGGCCCGCGCTCAAGGACGAAGAGGAGCCGATTCGAACGTTCGTCATCTCGCCAGATGGCGTACTTCGCAAGGCGGACGCGGTGCGCAAGCAGGCGCCGGACCCGGAGGCGGTCCGGCGGGTGCTGGCCGGCCACGGCCCGATCTTCTCGCGTGGCTTGCTCCCCACGAATACCATAGCCGTCTACACCGCCCCCATCATTCGTCATGGCAAACGTCTCGGCGCGGTTCAAAGCGTCACCTCCTTTCAGCCCTACGGCAGTTTTCTGCGCGACCTACTCCTCATTTCGGTAGTCGTCGCCATCCCCGCGCTCCTGGCGGCCGCTCTGGCCGCCCTTTTCATGTCGAGCCGCGCGCTTGGTCCGCTGCGGGAGGCAACCCGCTCTCAGCAAGCCTTCGCGCAGAACGCCGCGCACGAACTGCGCGCTCCGCTCACCGTTCTGCGTACCTCCGCCGATCTCGCACTCGCCAGTCAGGAGCAGAATGAGATGAGAGAGGCTCTCGAGATCGGAGTACGGCAGACCGATCAGCTCAGCGCGCTGGTCACCGATGTCGAAGCACTGGCCCGAGCCGACGCCGGGTATCTCGCGCGGGAGTCGGAAGAAGTCGATCTCGCCGCTTTGCTCCGAAGCGTGGGGCAGGAGGCCGACCCGATGGCCGGCGCCAAAGACGTCCAGCTCGTGATCCAGGCGGCGTCCCCCGCGATAGTGACCGGCGACGAGCTGCGTCTGCGACAGTTCTTCCTGATCCTGCTTGATAATGCCGTCAAATTCTCGCCGCCGGGCGGCCAAATCGACGTTGTGCTGGCGGTGCAGCACCGTCGCGCGATTGTCACGGTGCGAGATAGCGGGCCGGGCATTGCCGCCTCCCACCTGCCTCACGTGTTCGAACGCTTTTACCGAGCCGACCGGGCGAGGACCCCGGGAGTAGGAGGGACCGGCCTAGGCCTGGCCATCGCAAGAGAGATCGCGCAGGCGCACGGCGGAACGGTCACCGTCGAGAGCATAGAGGGGCACGGAGCCACGTTCCACCTCACCCTGCCGCTGGCCCCCGCGCCGTAACCCTGTCATCAAACCGTCATGTTGCTGCCATCCTGCCGCCATGCCCAGCCGGCCAAACTTGGCTATCAAGCCGTGAAAGGAGTTTGGTCATGAGAGCACTTGACATGAAGCGAGGGATCACCATCAACGCGGCCGACGGAGCGGAGCTGGGAAAGGTTCACGAGGTCTGGGCGAAGACGTCCCGCCACGGCTATCTCCCCATGAGTCTCTACCGGCTGGAAGATTACGGTCCGATCACCGGTAATCAGCGGCTGTTCGACGTTGACGACGGTTACCTCCACATCAAGCAAGGTGATCTACTCGGCGGCAGCCGCGACCTGTTCGTGCCCCTGGATCGCGTCGCAAAGATCTGGTCCGAAAACCGGGCCACGCTGCGCGCCGGAGCCGATGCCTGCGAAGCATGGTACAGCGCGACCCCGGGGCCGCTGGCCGACGCAGCCTAGTTGGAAAGAGAGACGTAGCGCCGGCTCACGCCCCCGCGCCCCCTCTTCGGCCCGCGCGACGTCGCGGGCGTTGCATCGTTCCGATGGATGTAGCGCAGGAGGTCGCGATGGCAGTGCATCTTTCGTCTTCTGGCCACACGATCGGATAGTCCGCCCCTCGCTTCGCTCGCGGCACGGGGACAGAGCCCCGAGCTACCTCGTCCGGCGCGCTCCGCCGCCATGCGCGCGCGCACGACGACGTGCATATGCCTTCGGCTAAGATGATCTACGTGAATGCTCGCGCCTGCCCGTCCTGCGGGCAGGAAAATGCCACCGGCAGCAAATTCTGCAACGACTGTGGCGGGAGGTTGCCTACCGCCTGCGCCGGATGCGGAGCTGAGAACCCGCCGGGCAGCAAGTTCTGCAGCGAGTGCGGCACTCAACTTCTCACAGCAGTAAACGCCGGAACCGCGCCCGCCACCAAGGCTTCAGATCACCCGCCTGCGACTACGACCGTCGCCGCACCGGAACCTCCGGCTCCATCCGCCGTAGGGCAAGGCGCGGAGCGCCGGCTGGTCACCGCGCTGTTCTGCGATCTGGTGGGCTCGACCCCGATCGCCGATCGACTCGATCCGGAAGAGGTGCGCGATGTGCTCGCCGCTTACTTCAGCGCCATGAATGCCCAGATCGAACGCTTCGGTGGCACGGTCGAGAAGTACGCCGGGGACGGCATTCTCGCCCTCTTCGGGGCCGTCCAGACGCACGAGGATGATGCCGAGCGGGCGGTCCTCTGCGGACTGGGCATGCAGGCTGTCATCGAGCCGGTCGCCGAAAAGGCGCGCCGGCAGTGGGGCGTCGATCCACAAATTCGGGTCGGCGTCAACACCGGCGAGGTGGTGCGTGGAACGTGGACCGCCCCCGGCTGGCAGGATATGGCCGTCACCGGCGATGCCGTCAACGTGGCCGCTCGGATACAGGCCGCCGGCGAGTCCGGAGACGTTCTGGTGGGCGAAGAGACCATGCGGCTCACGCGGCGCCGCATTCGCTTCGGCCCGCGTCGCGATCTCGAGCTCAAGGGCAAAGCCGGTACCGTCCCCATCTACCCGGCTCTGAGCCTACGAGAGCAGTTCGGTGAGCGCTGGGAGACCGGTGACTCGGCCGCGCCGCTGGTCGGGCGGGATCGAGAGATGGTCCGCCTGCTCGACTCCTGGGTGCGGGCCCAAAGTGGCGAGGGGCAGCTGGTGACGGTGGTGGGCGATGCCGGCGTCGGCAAGAGCCGGCTGATCAGCGAATTCCTGGAACGGGTGGGAACCAGCGGAACAGTTCGCGTCATTCGCGCCCGTTGCCTCTCCTACGGGCAGGAAATTTCCCTGTGGCTGGTGGCCGACCTGCTGCGTTCCCTCTTCGGCATCGCCGAGCAGGACGACCCGGTCGAAGTGCGTGCCAAGCTCGTTGCGTCGGTCGGCGCCTCTCTGGCGGGCCAAACGGACACAACCCGGGCCGAGGCGGTGGATGTGCTGGGCGAAGCCCTCGGGCTGGCGCCAGGCGGCTCGATGGTCGCAAACGCCGGATCGCAAATCCGCCGGCAGGCGCTTATCAGAAGCATAAGGTTGGTTCTGGCGGCCACTTGTGAACGTGCTCCAGTGATCTTGATTCTCGAAGACATGCACTGGGCGGACGAAGCCAGCCAGGAAGTGCTGCGCGAGGTTCTAGCCGATACGCCCGGTTTGCGATTGCTGGTGCTCGCGGCCCAACGCCCCGGCTGGACGGCAGCGTGGAGCGACTGGGGCTGGACCGAGCGCGTCACCCTCCGGCCGTTACGGGATGAAGAATCCTCCCAGCTCGCGACCGCCGTTCTGGGCCGGCCGATCTCCCCGGAGCTGGATCGCTACGTCAACGAGCGCTCCGGTGGGAACCCCTTCTTCCTCGAAGAGATGCTGCGTGCCCTGCAAGATGCCGGCGATCTGCTGGAACGCGACGGCGAGGCCGCCCTGGCGGAAGGCGCAGCCCAGCGTCTCCCAAGCACCCTGACAGAAGTACTGCTCGCTCGACTCGATCGGCTCCAGACCGAGGTGCGAACCGTGGCGCAGATCGCCAGCGTGATCGGCAGAACGTTTGGGGTGCGTCTGCTGTCTGAGGTGACGGGTAACGAAGGAACGGCGCTGGAACCGGCGCTGGCCGCGCTGCAGCAGGCCGAGATCGCGTTTCCGCGGCGCGGCAGCCAGCTCGAGTACGTCTTCAAGCACGTCTCCATGCGCGAGGTCGCCTACAATACACTCCTCAACAAGCGCCGCCAGGAGCTGCACCTCCAGACGGCTCGTGCTATCGCCGCGCTGTATCCTTCAGACGAGTACGCGGAGATGATCGCCTACCACTATGCGCGAAGCGAAGATCACGCGGCAGCGGCGGAGTGGCTGGAACGAGCCGGTGACCAGGCGGCCGCCGTTTACGCTAACGAGACGGCGATTGGGCACTATCGCGAAGCCCGGCGCCGTCGAGAACTGATCGGATCGGAAGCCATCGAGTTGGCCGGACTGGACGAGAAGCTCGGTTCGACGCTCAGGATCACCGGCCGCTACGACGAAGCGACGCAGGTGCTTGAGGCGGCGATCGAAGTGTACCGCCAGGCACGAGACCTGGAAGCGGCCGGACGAACCATGGCGGTGCTCGCCATCGTCATCGGGCGACAAGGCAGGGGGCGCGAGTCTCAAGTTAGCGTTGAAGCAATGATCGATACGCTCAATGAGCGAGGCCCGTCGAAGGCCCTGGCCGAGTTGCAGTTGTCTCTATCGATGGTTACCCAGACGTTCGGAGATTATGAAGCAGAGTTAGTGTCCGCCGAACGGGCGGCGGCCATCGCTCAGGTTATCGGAGATGAACTCGTCTTCGCCAAAGCCCTGGAGCGCCGCGGCACCGCCCTCAGCTTCCTGGGCCGGGCCGAGGAGGCCGAGCGCGCTCTGCAGGACGCGATTCCGCGGCTGGAGGCCGTTGGCGAACTGGAGCGGCTGATAGTTGCGCTTGGAAATGTGGGTGAATCGCTGCGGATGGGCAGCAAGCTCGCCCAGTCGAAACAGTATTTCCAGCGCGCCGTCGACACGGGTGAGCGCGTGGGTGACCGTGGCACGGTTGCCTTTATGACGATGAACCTGGCCGAGGTCGCCATTGCCCTTGGCGAGTGGGACCAGTCTCTCGAGTTGGTGGCACAGGCGGACGGGATTCTCGCGTTGTTGGAACGTGACTATACTTCCGCTTATGTCCCGGCGATGCGTGGCAGGACTCTCTTGTATAGGGGGGACTGGGAGAACGGTAGACGCAGCCTGGACGAAGCGCTGTCACTCGCCCTTGAGTTCGAGGATCGTCAGGCCATCGAACTTTCGCAGATAACGCTCGCCGAAATGGATATCGGGGAGAGCAGGTGTGAAGCCGCGATTGAGCGTCTTCAGTCGTTGGAGGGCGACTCGCAATCCGGCTGCCATGTACCGATCGCCGCCACGCTGGCCTGGGCAAAACTCGAGCTGGGCGAGCCGGCAGACGCCCTGGCGCTGGCCGAAGATGGCGTCGAGACCGCGCGCTCCCAGGGCGCTCTCCTCGACCTTGCCGATGCCCTCCGTATCAACGGTATGATCCTGGTCTGCCTGGATCGCATCGACGATGCCCGGGCTGCGTTCAGCGAGGGTCTCGATCTAGCCGTCTCCAGCGGCTATCTGTACGCCGAGGGCCGCACGCGCGAGCAGATCGGTCTGCTCGAAACCGAATCCAACCCTGACAACTCCGCGGCCGCGCTCCAGGAAGCCCTCGCGCTGTATCGCCGCCTCGGCGCCTCGAAGGACATCGAGCGCCTCGAAAATCGTCGCCCTCCGGCGGCATAGTTCTTCATGCTGCGTCCCCCGCGATGATTGATCGCGAACTCGGCGCCTTTACCGATCGCGCCAAACGGGTCCTCGCCGCCAACAGCCTGGGCGCGTCCACGAAACCTGCCCCTAATCTCTATCCTCATCAGTGGAACTGGGACTCGGCGTTCATCGCTATCGGGCTCTCCCGCTACGACCAGCGGCGCGCCGAGACGGAACTACGCTCGCTGCTCCGCGGCCAATGGAAGAACGGCATGGTGCCGCAGATCGTCTTCAACCCGAAGGCATCCGGCTACTTCCCCGGTCCCGAGGTCTGGCAGAGCAACCTCTCGCCAGAAGCTCCGGAAGGGGTGGCAACCTCGGGTATCACCCAGCCGCCGGTCATCACCATCGCCGTCGAGGCGATCTGGGGACATGCCACCGATCGCGACAGGGCCACCGCGTTTCTCAAGTGGATCTACCCCCGCCTGCTGGCCTGCCATCGCTTCTTCTACCGAGATCGTAACCCCGACGGCGACGGCCTGATCGTGGTCCTTCATCCCTGGGAATCCGGGCTGGACAACTCCCCCCCGTACCTCGATGCCGGCAAACGAGTCCGTATGGCCTACAAGCCCGAGTATCAGCGCCTCGACACGCAGCACGTTTCCGCCGCCAATCGGCCCAGCGACAAGGACTACGACCTCTACGTCTACCTGCTGGAGCAGATGCGTGCTCACAAATGGGATCAGGCCTCGTATCTCGCGACGGCGCCCTTGCAGGTTCAGGATGTGCTCTTCAACTCGATTCTCTGCCGAGCCGACGCCGCTCTCGCCCGCATCGCGAAACAAATCGGCGAGGATCCTTCGGAGGCGCTGGCGTGGCGGGAATCGACCGCCTCGGCGATCAATCGAAAGCTGTGGGATGAGCGCGACAATACGTACTACAGCTACGACCGAGTGGCGGGCGAGCTGTTGCGAGACGATACCATCGCCGGCTTCGGTCCCCTCTACGGGGCAGTTGCGCCGCCGGAGAGAGCGGATCGCCTCCTCGAGATTCGCCTTCAGAACCCCAAGATGTACTGGCCCGCCGGCGGCTTTCCGGTTCCCACCACGGCCCTCGACTCTCCCTGGTTCGACCCGCAGAACTACTGGCTAGGGCCCGTGTGGATCAATACCAACTGGATGCTCATTCACGGCCTTATCGATGCCGATCGTTTGCCGCTGGCGGGCCGGCTCACGCAGCTCACGCTCGAGTTGGTCGAGCGCTCCGGATTCCGAGAGTACTTCAAGCCCGAAACCGGAGAGGGCTACGGCACCGACAGCTTCAGCTGGACAGCGGCGCTGGTGATAGATCTCGTGTCGGCGATGGAGTAGGAGCGGGGCCATGGCAAGCGCCGGGGTGGCGGCGCAACGCAAGCGGCTCCGAAAATGTAGCACGGTCGGTCGCGACGAAGGAGCGCCGGCCGCCCTGCCCGTGCGCCAAAACAACGTATCTTCGCTTGCACGTAAGGCGGCCGGCGCTTCGCGACCGTCCGCGCTACAGAGCGAATCGCTAGCTGCTTTCGTCCGCCTCGACCATCTGCACCGGAAACGCCGTCTCCCAGCCTGTGTCCAGCCGCACCAGCGCCTCTCTTTTCCCATCTCGCTCCCTGATCTCGACCAACCACCCACGGTACTCGTGACGATCCGGCGTGCGAACCACGATGCGCTTGCCGGGCTGCGGCGCTGTCACGAGTCCCCCTTGGCGAGCTCGTTGTAGAGGATTTTGCCGGCCGGACTGCGAGGAAACTCGTGCCGCTTCTCGATCAGATCGGGGACGATTTCCGGCGCGAGGCCGCTTCGGCACAGCTCTTCCAGCTCAACCACATCCATTCCAGGAGCTACCAGAACGGCTTTGACGCGCTTGTCCGGCAGCGCCACGACCACCGCCTGTCGCACTCCCGGCAGTCTTTCCAGCGCGGCCTCGAGCTCCGCCGGCTGCATGAGCCGTTCTCCACGCTGAAGTACCGGACGCATCCTCGCGCCGAGGCGCAGCCGGCCTTGTTCATCGAACGTCCCCGCATCGCCCGTGCGGTACCATTGTTCTTGGCGAGCAAGCAGTTGTCCGGCGCGCAAGTAGCCCAGAGCCACCGCTTCTCCCGTTACCTCAATCTCACCCTCGTGGATGCGCGTCTCGATGTGCGGCAACGGCACACCCACATCATCTGGCGCCGCGTGTTCTGTCGTGTCGATCGCAATGGATCCCGTCTCTGTCGTCCCGTAGTCCTGCCGGATGGTCACGCCGATGTTCTCCACGCATCGCTCCTTCAGTCCTTTGGGCAACGGCGCCCCGGCACTCAGCGCCCATCGTATACCGAAAGCGTCCGGCTTCCGCCCCTCTATCCACGTCTCGTAGGTGCCGGCCAGTCCGAACACAACGGCAGGACATGCTGTTCCTTCCGCAGATCGGCCTACGAAAACCTCAGCGCCCGCAAGCAGCGGCGAGAGGAGTCCGCCGATCAAGCCGTACGAGTGGGCCAGGGACGATGCGCACCAGACACGATCGCCGGCTCGCAGGTCGAGCCGTTTCGTTACTGCCTCGATCTCGGCCCACACGCCGCGCCACGACCGCAGGGCCAGCCGCGAGGGACCGAGGGAGCCCGAGCTGAGCTGACAGAGACCCGACGGGACGAGACCGCCTCCCGTCCCGTCGCGCAAAGCAACCGGTAGCTCGCCAAGCTCGACCCGCCTCCAATCCAGCCCATGCCAGGCGCTTTCGGGAAAGAGCAGGCTGCCGGCGCCGGATTCGGAGAGGACGCGGGTCAGTTCCGAAGGACGCAGCGCCGGCGGCACGAGCACCGCCGCGCGATTGAGTGCAGCCAGAGCGAGGAGGGCCGGTACGGCTCGAGCACTCATGGTGAGAACGCTCGGACCGTCAGGTAGAGAGGCGACGGCGGGCACGAGAGCGTCGATCTTTGCCCGCAGATCCGCGTACCTCATCGTCAGCCCCGGCGCGCTCAACGCGGGAGACGCAGGGTCGTGTTGCCGGATCGCCGAGAGCAAGGGGCCAAGCGGCTGATCGGGGTCGATGTTGCCTCTCGTTAGACTCGAAGTGTCATGCACGAGCACGGAGAGAGCAGGCTGCGCGACGCTCTCCTCCTTACCATCATCATCCTGGTCATCGAGGTGGTTGTCGGTTGGAGAGCCAACTCGCTGGCCCTGCTGTCCGATGCGGGTCATATCGTCACCGATGTCTTTGCTCTGGGCATGGCCTGGTTCGCCCAGCGTCTAGCTCACCTGCCGTCCGACCAACGGCACACCTTCGGCTACCAACGCAGCGGGATTCTGGCCGCGCTGATCAATGCTATCCTGCTGGTCCTGATCGGGCTGGCCGTCGCGGTTGAGGCTGTCTCTCGCCTGCACCACCCTCAGACCGTGTCTCCGCTGCCGGTTATTGCGGCTGCGGCCGCCGCGATCGCCGTCAACGCCTTCATTGCCCTCAGGCTCCATCAATCCGGCCAGGATAATCTCAACATTCGCGCCGCCCTCCTCCACGTGGTGGGCGATATCGCGGCTTCTATCGGCGTAGTGATCAGCGGACTCGTTATTCTCATCTGGCATGCCAATCTCGCCGACCCGATCATCTCGCTGCTCATTGCCGTGCTCATTGGTATCGGCGCCTGGAGAATACTTCGCGAGACGGTGATCATCCTGCTGGAAGGGACGCCAGGCGACGTCGATTTGGAAAAGCTGGCTCTCGCCATGCGCGAGGTTCCCGGCGTCGAGGACGTTCACGATCTACACGTCTGGGCACTCTCGGATGGCTTTCGCCTGCTCACCGCCCACGTCGGCGTGCCTGATCAGTCCCTGGTCGATGCTGCCAATCTCATCAGCGATGTGAAGACGCTGCTCCGCGCCCGATTCCACATCGAGCACGTGACCATCGAGCTGGAAGCGCTGAACCAGCCAAGATCAGGGCGTCCGATCTATCTGGAACGAGACAAGGCGCAGTAAGAGGCGTGCTTGTCCCCCGATCGCCGGTGGAGCGATACATCGCGAACCTACGAAACCTCGCTCCATTGCGTCGCCGGGTAGCCTTCATCGTCCAGCTTCGCCAGGATTGCATCCTCGTCAACCGCTGACCGATCGAAGCTCACATCCACGCGTTTGGACGGGACTTCCACGGTCACGTGGTCGACACCGGTCATGCCGCCGAGCTCACGCTCGATCGTTGCCTTGCAGTGATCGCACGAGATATCGGGTGCGATCAGATGAAGTGTCGGCATGCCTCATGATAACTTGGCCGGCGCGGCCAGGAGGGAAGGCATGACAAGCACAATTTGGTCGGTGCCCTCAAAGTAAGGTGGATCGGCCAGCGGCAAGTTCTTGTCGTACGGCTTGTGGTGGTTTTCCGCCCACATGTTCTCCACGCTTTCGATCGTGTTGCAGATCGAATCGAGGTCGCTGCTCGCCTCAAAGAGTCGAGTGTTCGGATTGATCGTATCCCGCTTATCGATTTGATCCATCAGCCTGCATTCTCGGCGTTCCTGATGGTAGGCATGAAGCATTGCGGCTGCGTTCTTGCCATAGTACGCGTTCCGAAAGTGAAAGTAGATCGGTTTGAGGCTCGCCCATCCCCGATTCACCTGGCGAAGATCGAGCGCGGTATACGGCTGGCTGCTTCCGCAGCCCGCCAGCAGCACGAAAGGGAGGGCGGCAAGCAAGAAGACAGGGCGCATCGCAGACAATTGTAGTGGAGGAAAACGGCGCGTGGGCCGGCCCAAAAGTGGGGGTAGCGGTTAGCATCCGCGTGCGTTACACTGAACCCCTCGGGAGGAGTCATTTTGGAGGAGCGGAGTCTTCGGGTCGCTGTCATCGGAGGCGGCACCGGTATCTATGCGGTGCTCACGGGCCTGCGTCAGTACACTGGCGCCGTCACGGCGGTGGTTTCCATGGCCGACAACGGCGGGAGTTCCGGTCGTCTCCGCGACGAATTTGGGTATTTGCCCCCCGGCGACGTGCGCCGCTGCCTGGTCGCCCTGGCTTCAGATTCCGATCCGGTTCTGCTCCGGCAACTCTTCGAATATCGCTTCGATCGCGGCCTCGGGCTCAACGGCCACAGTTTCGGTAATCTGCTGCTCACTGCCCTCACCGATATTCTCGGCGGCACCGACGCAGCCATCGATGAAGCTGGCCGGCTGCTAGGGATCCGCGGTCGCGTCCTGCCCGTCACCCTGTCCGATGCGACTCTCTGCGCCCGCCTCGCCGATGGGCACGAGATATCCGGCGAGACCGATATCGACATTCGCAAGGTACACCACGACTCAGCGATCGAGGAGATTTATCTCGAGCCGGCGGCGACGGCACACCCGCCCGCCGCGGAAGCGATCGAACAGGCGGACCTCGTGGTGCTGGGGCCGGGCGATCTGTACACCAGCGTATTGCCCAACCTCCTTGTCAAGGGAATCGCCGAGGCCGTTCAGCGCACGCCGGGTCAGGTTGTCTACGTCTGCAACGTGATGACCAAGCACGGGGAGACAGACGGATTCACGGCCAGCAACTTTATCCGCGAAACCCAGCGCTACCTGGGCGCGGCCGACGCGCTGGACTGCGCCGTGCTGAATTACCACGAGTCGCTGCCTCGCGACCTGATCGAACGATACCGGGAGCAGAACTCCGAACCCGTGTCCATCGATCTGGGCAAATGCTACGAGTTGGTGCCGCGGCTGGCCATCCGGCCCCTCACAGCCACGGGTTCCCTCGTGCGCCACGACCCCGACCGCCTGGCAGCGACGCTCATCGAGCTCGTGAATGAGAAAGAGCCGGCTGTCGAGTTGGCGCAGGTCTCCGCCAATCCATAGCGAGGGGAGGATTTCTCAAGGCATACATCCCCCGGATGCGCCTCTCTGCTCGCCCCTACTCTCCCCGCACGTCGGACCCGAAAGCTAACAAGGCAATCTGGAGCCCCAAGCGATCCTCGTAGCAGTTGAGATTCATCCCCAGCAGCTCTTCGATTCGGCGCAGCCGGTACAGCAGTCCGCTTCGATGCAAGTACAGCGTGCTCGCTGCTCGGCTGGCGTTGCACCCTTCCTCCAGGTAAACACGCAAGGTATTCACCAGATCGCCGCCGTGGGTCCGATCGTACCGTTGCAGCGGACCGAGCACCGTCGCCGCCGCCTGCTGATTCTCCGGCGAATCCTGCTGCAGTAGCAGACGCGCAGTTCGTCGAGACTCGCTCATCTCACATCGTGAGCGGGCTAGCCCGAGATGCGCTCGCGCACCGCGCTTGCGGCCAGAAGCTCCTCGTACAGGTCGACCGTTCGTCGTCCCACGGTCTCCCAGGCATAGCGCTGCACGGACAGCCGCGCTCGCCGTCCCATCTCCACCAGGTTCGGGGAACCGAGAGCTTCTACTAACCGTTGGATGTACCCGTCGGTGTCCCCCGGCTCGACCAGGAATCCCGTCTGGTTATCTCGTATAGTCACCGCGAGTCCTGCCACCCCGAATGCCACAACGGGGGTCTGACAAGCCATCGACTCGACGGCGGCCATTCCGAATGACTCGTAGGCGGAGGGAGCTCCAAACACCGTCGCGGACGAGTAGTAGAGTGGGAGCTTGCTCTGCGGCACCGCGCCGCGCAGCTCGACCGCGTTGGTCAAGCCCAGCTCGTCAATCCGCTGCCGATACTCGTTTACCGGCAGCCGATTCTCGCCTCCCACCACGACCAGCCTCAGAAGGGGATACATCGCGCGTAGGCGCGGCATCGCCTCTACCAGCAGGTCCAATCCCTTGATGCCATCCATGCGGCCGACGAAGAGGATCACCGGGTCTCCCTCTATGCCGAGCTGGCGGCGCGAGGCGAGCTGATCGTATCGACGGAAGCGATGGAGATCGACCCCCGGCGGAATGGCCCTGAAGAGACCGCTCGGAGAACCGTAGCAGCGCCGGATAAGCTCCTGCTCCGCTTCGGTGGCGCCCACCACGATATCGGCTCCCGCGAGCACGGCTCGTTCGCCCTCCACGCGAAGCAGCGTGTCTGATGGATCGGGCCTTCCTGCGTACATCTCTTTCACTTTCGAAAGCGTGTGAAACATGTGAGCCAGGGGAAGATCGTAGCGCTGCTTCAGGCGCAGACCTACTACTCCCGAGAGCCAGTAGTGGCTATGGAGCAGATCGTAGCTTCGGCGATAGCGGTCAACGTGGTTTACGAACGCGTCGACCAGCTCGCTCGTGTAGAGTGACAGGCTGCTCTTCGGCACGGCTCTCGCCGGGCCTGCCGAGAGGTGGATGAACCGCACGCTCCCGCGACAATCAATCTCCGGCGAGCGCGAGTCGGAGCGACGGGTAAATACGTCGACCTGGATGCCGCGATCGCTCAATTGGGAGGCGAGGCGGCGCACATAGATGTTCATCCCACCGGCTCCGGCGCTGCCGGCCCTGGCCAGCGGAGAGCTATGAAGCGATAGCAGCGCGACTCTGTCCGGGCCACGCCGAGCTCCCGACGAGTGCGTCAGGCATCTGCGATTAGCACAGCTGGGATCATCGTCCGGCGACGGAAGAGCGATGCACCGCCCGGTGGCGCAGTCCGGGCTAGGCATGGTACGGAAGAATGGGACCGGCCGTGTGCAGGGCCTGGTACAGTCTCTGCTGCGCGCCGAAGGTGAAGTCGTTGATCTTCCACTTGCCCGAGTAAAGATCAGCCTCGACCAGCGACCAGCCTCCCATCGTCCAGCCCGAGTGGTTCCAGCCGCTGGTAAGAATGACGCCGTGGCCCTGGATGCCCGGCGTAAAGTAGCGACATTTCACGTGAGCGCCGGACAGCCAGGTGTGCATCAGCGAAGGATCGCCGGTCTGGCCCAAGCCGTCACCCATGTGCCCGTACCGCAAGCCGCTGTTGTATTGATAGTACGGAAGTTCTGCAATTATGGTGCCCGCGTTGCCCGACTTGAACGCGCCGCAAATTTTGGAGGCAAACGCCGCGTAAGGCTTGCCCACCAGGTAGGTCGGATTCGGGGTGGGCTTGACCGCCGGCTTGCTTGATCGGGTCGCCTTGGGAGCAGGCGTCGAGGTGGCCTGTGGTTGGGCTGACGATGCGCAACCGGAGACGGCGATCGCCATAGCAAGAACGAACAACCACCCGCGCATACCAGCCTCCGCGAAAGTGCGCAGGCCATGCACCTGCGCGCGGCATTCTACCATCGCCTCAATCGGCCAGCGTCAGCACACGATCGTCTGGAACCGTCACAATCACCACCACCTCGCCGGATATCTCGACCCCTTCGTCCGGCGGAAGGCTGTTGTAGGTCCCCTTCAGGATCACCTGAGCTACCCGGCGCTTTGCCCCGTACCGCTTGATGATCGACGCTGCGTTCAAATCCTGCCGCACGCTCGGCTGCACGCCGCTCAGCGTCCTGCCGAGATGGGCGAGCGGAACAACCTCGCTGCTCACCACCTTGGGTCCAGCGGACCACACCATGTACCGGCGCGCGTAGCTCAACGCGGCTGCATCCGCGTTCTGCACCGCGCCGCCCGATCGAAGGCCCAGAAACAACGCCACGGCAATCACCAACGCCGCCCCCGCCGCAGCCACCCACAGCCTCCGTCGTCCAATCAATTCAGACAGCACAGTCTGTCACCGACGCGGACATTCGACAGTCGCCCAGTCGGGCGGCCGACCACCTGTAGAGCCCGAACCGTCGAAGCCGTATCCGCGTATCCAGGGGTGCAACCCCTCCGAGAAGCGACGGGCGGCGACTGCTGAAGTCGCGACAATGCACCCGCCGCGAGAGCCGGCCCGCCCAGCCCGCCTTTCCTCCGCAACGCGGCCTCTTGCCGAGCAGGCGGCGGCCAGCCCGCTCTTCCTGCCGAATGCCACCCCCCGCTGAACAGGCGGGGGTACGGGGGGCCGCAGGCCCCCCGAATGATGTCCCCCCCAATCCTCTGCGTCAGAGGATTGCAGGATCTCCGGAAGGCTCTAGAAATGGCCCTCGCTCTAGGAAGATGTATGCCCATGAAAATACGCCCGGATCCCATCCGCATATCCTCGCGCCAGCGCAACGATAGTACGCTGGTGTCGCAAAGCGGCTACATCCCGCGGGCTGCTGAGATACAGGCTCTCGATCAAAGCTCCGGGCATCTGTGAGCCGATCACCTCATGTGGTCTCGAGGGACCGAGAACCACAAACCAGGGATAATTGGCCCACTTCTGGGGGACGATATCAGCCACGTCAGTCTGGACACCGTTGTTCGGGGAACGGTAGCCGGAACGGGTGAGGTCGTTGGAAATGTGGCTGGTAAGCAGGTCGGCCAGGCGGCGGCTCTTTCGCCAGAACGGGCGAGCCGGGCAGTAGTAGCCATGCGTGCCGTGCGTCTGTGGCGCTCCGGCGGCGCCATCAAAGTGGATCGAGACGAAGACATCGGCATGATGCTTGTTGGCAAAGATGGCGCGCGCGACTTCGTCATCCGACTGGTCAATCATGCCATCGTGGTTTACGTCGCGCGGAGGCGTGTTGACGGCTTGATCGCGGGTCCGCGTGAGAAACACGCGGTACCCCATATTCCGCAGGTCCTTACCGGCAAGCTTCGCCACCCGCAACGTAAGGATCTTCTCAACCTCGCTGCCGTCCGTGGATGCAGCTCCGATGTATGGCCCCCCGTGGCCGGGGTCGAGCACCACCACCAGCGGACGGCTGCCCTGCGCCCCTGCCGGAGCAGCGAATATGAACAGTAGCAGTATCGCGATCGAGATGCAGATGCTTCGCATGCGGTAGTATAGCGACTCCCTCGAGACCGGCGGCCGCCGGCCTTCCCGCGTCTGGCCGCACCCACCTGACTAGGCAACGAACGATGAGGCGAAACGTGAGGTCGAGGCGGAACAATGCTTCGTGCGTAATTGCGAGCCGCGGTCAGCGCACCAACTCCGGCGACGGCGTGCTGAGCTAGCGCTCCGTCTGCGGCTGCCACGGCGCTCTGCGAGCCGGTCATCACCGTGTGCCACGTCTCCAGCGCCTGCCCGGGGCTCGCTTGGCTTCGAGAGGGGATCCTCACCCGCTATCTCCAGCCCGCGTCACTGGCCGACTCTGCCGTCTATGCACTCACGCAACAGGTCGGCGTGCCCGCAGTGACGCGCGTACTCCTCGATCCTATGGACCATCAGCTCCCGAACGGCGATCCCGCGCGTCCGGAGGTGCTCGCCCAGGTCCGAGTGCCGAGCCAGCACGGTGTCGGTCGCGGCTTGCTCGCGCGCAAGATCGGAGTAGGCCGCGTCGACTTCTGCCTGCTCAGACACGGCCCCGTCGAAGTCCGCGTCGCGCGCCGCGTACAGCTTCGGCAGCGGATCGTCGTCACCGATCCAGTTGCGCCAGTCTCGTTCCGCCTCGGCGAGATGCCGAAGCAGGCCCAGCAGGGACATCGTCGACGGCGGAACTGATCGACGGCTCATCTGCTCCGCGTCCAGACCCTCACACTTCATCAGCAGGGTCATCCGGTAACTCGTCAGGTAATCCTGCAGTGTCGGCAGCTCGCCGTCGGGGCTGACTCCCTCGCTGTTTCGCGGATCGTCGTCCGGGTCAAGCCACATGTCGGGGTAGATAGAGGCTTTACTCCATCGTCCGGGCCGGTCGTTCATGCCTTCGATCTTAGTCGGCTACGCCCCGCGTTCGCGAGCCTGGGCCTCGCGCTTGAACGGAGGCGACCGCCCGTCCTCGTGTGCCGCAACCCCCTGCGCGGGACCATGGGGTGATCCAGGCCGCTCACCCGGAGGTACACCCACCTTGCGGGGAGCAGCGCTCAGATCACCCAGAATCCGACGATCTTCAGGGCGCCCCTTGCTTCCTGTGCTCGATCTGTCAGCCTGGAACCGCGATGTGGCCTTTTTGTAACGCTATCGCGTCCTGTCGGCTCGTAGCGAGCTACCGGACCTGCGCGAGCGAGCCCACCTGGCGATACTCGGCGTCAGCGAGCAAAACTGGCACGATGCACGCAAGAGGGCCTGCAGAGTGCTTCGGCCGGCTCGAGGCGGGAAAGGAATTATCACCGTGGGTATAGATCGGGCGGAGGAGATGCGTGCCCGCCTCAGTGGCTTGACAGCTCAACTAGACGGCGTCAAAGAGCACAGGCGCAATGGTTTGATTGATTGGCGTTACTCTGGGCGCCTCGTGGCTCGCCAGCTCGACAGCTCCCACGTCGTCATCCGCGCCTCGTTCGAACTTAGAGATCTGCTGCTGCACTGGTTCCCGGACACGTTTTCTGTGCCGAAGCGCTTTGTCAAGCATATGATGATCGTCGCAGATCTCGAGAATGGAAGCCCGGATGCGATCGAAGACGCAGTCGTCAGTGCGTGGGAGCTCCAATCGGGCCGGCGACGTCTCGCTCCAGGTTCCGAAACTCCTTTCCGACCGGAGTAGACCGGTATGTTCCGCGCCACGACTGCTTAGCAGGGGGGGCGGCTTTTCTCCAAACGCTTCCGATCCGCCCGTTCTATCCGGCGTCCACCAGGCGCGACTGGAGGTTCGGGACGTTATAGAAGGCACTCCAGCCGGGATAGCTAGCGGCGTCGTCCAGCGCGAACGTTCTGAATCTCAATCGTCGCCAGAGCTTGCTGCTGCGCGAGGCGCCGTCGAACCGTAGGTTTCCGATGTATCGGCATGCGTCCGAACGCCATCGCCGAAGACGGGCCGGGACACATAGG
>JBOGSL010000380.1:0-10750 GCA_050695395.1 Chloroflexota bacterium
CAAACATTTTGCGCTCTGGCCGCTGTCGGCCGCTGCAGAGTCGTGCTTCGGCGCGCAGCATTGGCCAGAGGACGTTCCGGTTCCCCAAGCGTGGATCGAGTTCGAGGTCGAGGATGTCGGTCAGGCGACCAGGGAGTTGCAAGCGCACGGGCACCGGATATTGGCGGATAAGCGAGTGGAGCCGTGGGGACAGACCGTCAGCCGCTTCCTGAGTCCGGAGGGCCTTCTCGTCGGCGTCACGTATACTCCCGAGATGCGAGAGGGTGGATAGGCTTCCGCCGGTAGAAGCAGCCGAAGCGCTGGTCAAAGAGCTGTTTCCGGCGGCGCTGGCGACGTTCGTGGCGGGAAGCGTTCTGCGCGGCGCGGGGACACCCACCTCGGATCTGGACAGCGTGCCTTGGCGGCAGGTTGTTCGAGGGTTATTAGCGGAAGGGTGAGTGACGCTTGTGGCGAGAGCGGCGATCGGAATGCTTGTACTTTTGGCCGCAGGCTGCGTTCCGGAAGCCGCGCAAGGCGGGAAGCAGGGTGCCCGGCCGTCCGGCTCCCACAATCACCGCCATCAATCAGCGGCCTCCGACCAAAGTACGCCCGCGCGCCACCTGCTCCAGCATCTCTGGACGCGATCCATCGCTCCCAATGCAGATTCGGTTCCCGTCTATGCCGCGCATGTCCGCTTCCCGCATGGCAAGACCCGGCCGGTACTGTTCGTCCTCGCGGGGAACAACACCGCCGATTGCAGCCCGTCGGATCCCGTTTCGCAGGCGACTCTGTACGCCTTCAACCCCGCCAGTGGCAAAGTGTACTGGAAGCGCTCCACCCGCGGCCCCGCACGCTGCACGACCTCGAGTCCGGTGGTCGATTCCTCCGGGCGCTGCGTCTATGTCCCCGGATTGGATGGCAAAGTTCACCGCTACCAGGCCTACAACGGAAAGGAGTCGAAGGTTCCAGGGTGGCCCCACACCGTCACGCTTATGCCAGATGTGGAGAAGGTTTCGGCGGCGCTGACGCTCGGGCGCGGCTATCTCTACGTCACCACAAGCGGCTTTATCGGCGATCAGGGCCACTACGAGGGACACCTGGTATCGATCAATCTGAAGAATGGCCACAGCCACGTGTTCAACACGCTGTGCAGCAACATCCACCGGCTGCTCGGCCCCGGCCCCGGCTCCAGAAACTACTGTCCCTATGTGACCTCCGGTCTGTTCGGGCGAGGCGAGGGTGAGGTCGGGCAAAACGGCGACGTGTGGATCGTGAGCGGCAACGGTGCGTGGAACGGTCACACGAATTGGGGTGACAGCGTCCTGAAGATGAATCCCGCGGGCAACCGTCTTCTCGATTCGTACACGCCGGTCGACCAAGCGTACCTGGCCAACAACGACCTCGATCTCGGCAGCACCGCTCCGGCCTTCCTGCCGCCGCTCAAGGTGAATGGCCACGTCTATCGGCTGGTTGTTCAGGCCGGGAAAGGACCGTCGTGCGACGGATGCTCCGGAGTGGCTGTTCGATTGCTCAACGCCGATAACCTGAGCGAGGGGGGCGGGCCGGGGCATCTGGGAGGAGACCTGCGAGATGCGAACTCCCCGGGCGGCTGTGAGGTGTTGACCGCTCCGGCCGTCTGGAAATCTCCCGGAGACGTGGTCTGGGTGTTCTACGCCAACGACTGCGGCTTCACCGGATATCGCCTGACGCATCACGGAGCTCATTTCGGCTTGAGTGCCGCCTGGCAACTCGGCCGCTCGGGCACCGGTCCGGTGGTATCGGGCGGCAAGCTGTTTCTCGCCTATAGCGGCGGGTTACGCGTCTATCGTCTGAGCGACCACAGGGTGCTGGCAAGCGCCTCTCTCGGTCAGGTGCACTGGCAGTATCCGGCCATCGGCGGCCATCGTCTTTTTGTCAGCGATCAGGCCGGACATATCACTAGCTTCTGGGCCGGCTAGACCGCGCACGGTTCTCCTGGCGTGTACGGCGGCACCGGGCGAAGCCGACTGCACTGCCAACGCTAACGCGCCGGAGCGGCCCGCACTTCTTCGCAACCTACGATCCCCCGACCATCCCGACAAAGCTTCGCGATCCGGCCCTACGACCCGGAATCTCGGCAGGCAGTTCAGATGCCCTCGCGCTCCTCGTTCCGACGTGGTACACAAGTTGAGAGCGTGTTGCCGGCGACGGGCAACAGACCGGCTTCGGAGGAAAGAAGGCCAACTTTGAGTTCGGAGACCTCTGTCGTCCGTTGCTTCGGCGGCGAGGACGAGCTGTACAGGCGGTACCACGACGAAGAGTGGGCTCGCCCGATCACCGACGAGCGGGGACTATACGAGCGCCTCTGCCTTGAAGGGTTTCAGTCCGGTCTGTCCTGGCTCACCGTGCTCCGCAAGCGCGAGGCATTCCGTCGCGCCTTCGGCAATTTTGATCCGGAGATCGTGGCGAAGTTCGTCGACGCGGATGTCGACCGTCTTGTTGGAGATTCCTCCATCATTCGGCACCGTGGCAAGATCCTCGCGGCGATCCAAAACGCGCGCGCCACGGTTAACTTGCGAGCGTCCGGCAGTCCTCTCCCGAAGCTGATCTGGTCGTTCGTCCCGCAGAGCCTGCCCCCGCCTCGTAGCTTCGCCGACGTCCCCGCGGCCACTGCCGAATCCTCGGCACTCTCGAAGGAGCTCAAGCGGAGCGGCTTCCGGTTCGTCGGGCCCACCACCGTCTACGCGCTCATGCAGGCCGCCGGCCTGGTAAACGATCACCTCGCGAACTGCATCGTTCGCGAGGAGATCGTCCGGCTTCACCGGGGCTAGGCTCACTCCGGCTTCTCTCTCTGGAAGGCCCGCGGCGACGGAAACGGGGCCGCTGTGCGCAACACTCCCAAGCCCATCCGCCGCCAAAGGAAAGCGTGGGCACGGGGGGCGCAGCCGCCCGAATAATCTCTCCCTTCCCTTGCCTTCGAATGCGCGAGAACGCTCGAAAAGCGTGAAACCAAAGCCGCACGCAGTGGTAGAGTATGAACATCGCTCAAAGGTACAGATACTGCCGGCAGAGCCGCGCGTGGGAAGATTTCTGGGACAAGTCAACAAAGAGCCCGTACCGCCGCCGGGGACACATCAGCGCGAGCTGGTGGCTGCCCTGCGGCAAAACTGGCTGGCCGAGACCGAGGGTGCCCATACGTATCGCGTCCTGGCCGAGCAAGAGAGGGATCCGCAGCGGCAGGAGATTCTGCTGGAGATGGCGGATGCCGAGAAGCGCCACGCCGAGAAGTGGGCTAATCGACTGCGCGACCTCGGGTCAGAGCCTCCGCAGCCGGCAGGATCGCTTGCGCAGCAGGTGCGCGATCGAGTGATCAAGGGCGGCGGCACGATGAAGGTGATCCATCGCATGGAAGCGGATGAGGATCGCGACATTGCGCGCTATCAGCAGCAGCTCAAGGAGTTGCGCGACCCCGAGGCGGAGCGGATCATCCGGGAAGCACTGGCAGACGAGCAAGAACACCGAGAACGGCTGCAATCGGTCTTCGCTCCGGGTGGCAATGCCACGCAGGGTGCCCTCGATTCCATCCTCCGACGCGAGACCTGGCATCGTGTGGGTGGCGGCTGGATCGGCGACGCGATATATGGCGTGAACGATGGGCTGGGCGCCATCTTCGGCATCGTCTCGGGTGTCTCCGGGGCCACCGCCGGTTCGCCTCGATACGTCATTCTGGCGGGGCTCGCCGGAATGTTCGCCTCTGCCCTCTCCATGGGATCGGGGGCGTATCTTTCCACGAAATCAGAGCGCGAGATGCACGAGGCGCAGCTTGCCCGGGAGCGTCAAGAGATTCGGGAGGATCCGGAGGAGGAGCGTCACGAGCTGGAGCTTATCTACCGGCTCAAGGGATTCAGTCAGGACGAGGCGAAGGAACTGGTTGACCGCATCTCCCAGAACGAGGATGTGTTTCTGGATACGCTTGCTCAGAACGAGCTGGGAATCACCCAGGAGTCGGCTGGCGATCCGGTCGTTTCGGCGATATCTGGAGGCGTGTCAACCGCGATCGGGGCGATCATTCCGATCATCCCATTCTTCTTCCTGAGTGGCTACACTGCCATCATTGTCGCGGCGGTGATCAGCCTGATGGCGCACTTCGGCGTCGGCGCCGCGAAGACCTTGGTCACCATCCGAAGTTGGTGGAGCAGCGGCCTGGAGATGACGGTGGTCGGTGCCGTGGAAGGCATCATTACCTACGCTCTAGGAGTGGGGATCGGGCAGTTTTATTAGCCGGCAAAAAAAGAGCCCCGGCTTTACCCGGGGCTCTGGTCTGCCTCGAATCTACGCGCGGCTTCGCCTGTTGCCCATCGCGGAGAACAGGTAGCGGACCGCCACCACAATTGCCGCGGCGATGATCACGTACCAGACGAGATGGAACAGGAAGCCGGTCACCGCCACAAACAGATGAAGTGCCCACCAGGCAACGATTAAAGCGAGAAGAACAACCAGGACGTTTCGAACTGTACTCATGACAACTCCTTGTCGTACGACGGCTGGGTCGCAGTGTGCTGGCCCATGTGCTGGATCACCTCGGCTCCGCGATCGGCTTTAGCTTCCAATGATTTTGGCTTCTTGATCTTACGCTTCTCGCGTCGCGGCTTGTCGGCACTGTGGCCCATGGCGGCCTCCTTGCCTTACGCGGATATTCACATGGATACCCGTACCGTAACTGTAGGATATTCGCCGCGATGTGTCAATCTGCGAGTCAATACAGGAACATCGGCTTCCCGAGCTGATGCGCTACCTTCGGCCGATAGGCCGCGGCATCGTAGAACTCATCCACGTCGACGCGCCGCGGCTCGTGCGTGACGAGCTCGAGCGGCGCCGCGGCGTAGACGCCCGAGCGCAGGCAAACCATCTGGCCCGTGCCGCCGCCCGTCGCCAGATCGATGGCTAGCGCGGCGTACGATTGCGCGACCATTCGGTCCAGGGAGTCGGGAACGCCCCCACGCATCAAGTAGCCGAGCGGTTGATAAAGCACCCCGACGCCGGTGAGACGCTCCAGCTCTTGACCCGTAATCAAGCCGATGCCGCCAAGCTTACGATGACCAAAGGCATCCGCCTCGCCGCTCTCGACGATCTGGTTGCCGGTCATGGTAGCTCCTTCGGAGACCACCACCATTGCGTAGTGACTGGGATTGGCGCGCCGATCCGACATGACCATCTCCGCAAGCCGGCGCACATCAAACGGTACCTCAGAGATCAAGGCACGGTCGGCGTCGGCGAGGTACGCGGAGATCAGCGCCGTTTCGCCGGAGTTTCGGCCGAAGACCTCGACCATCGCGATGCGTTCGTGCGAGCCCGCCGGAGCTCGGAGGCTGTGGATTAAATCGATGCTCCGGGTAACGGCGGTGGAGAAACCGATGCAGTAATCGGTGCCGTTTACGTCGTTGTCCATGGTCTTCGGAATGCCCACCACCGGCACTCCTTCTCGGTCGAGCCGGGCGGCGTATCCAAGCGTATCGTCGCCGCCAATGGGCGCGAGTACGTCGATGCCCAGAGCCTCGATGACGCGCAGCACGTGCGGCGTGCAGTCCACAATCTCGGCTCCGGTGTCGAATTCGGACAGGAAGGGTGGAAGGTCAGTTCGGGCGACTCGTCCGGGATTCGTCCGCGACGTGTGCAAGAACGTGCCGCCGAATCGATCGATGGTGCGCACCGAGCCGGAGGTGAGAGGAATTACCCACTCAGATTGATCCTCTGAGCTGCTCGGATCGTACCAGAGCAGGCCGGCCCAGCCGCGGCGAATGCCGGCAACCTCCGCGCCTGCATCGATCGCCCGATGGACCATGGCCTTGATGCAGGGATTCAAGCCAGGTACATCGCCGCCGCCAGTGAGAATGCCGATCTTCATGTCAGTCGGCCGTCGGAACAGACTCCAGCGGGCGGGTTCGAGCCACGCCGATGCGAGAATCGGCCATGCCGTAATAGACATCCAGGATCCCCGGCTGAGGACGGTCCACTCCGGTGGGAAACACGACGTTCGGCACAATGCCGAAACGCTCGTCGCTTTCCTCCGGCCGGAGGACCGGCTGGCGAGAGCGGTACAGAATGGTCGTGGGTCGCTCGAAGTCCAGCAGCATCGCCCCCGCCGAGTAGCACACTTGCTTGGGAATGGCGGGGTCGAGCGAGGCGCTGCCCGAGACGCCGTGATAGAAGATCAACCACCCGGCCTCGGTTCGGATAGGTGGCGTGCCTCCTCCGATCTTCAAGCTTTCCCATGGGTACATCGGCGTGGCAAGCAGCTCGGTCTGATAAATCGAGGTGAGATGCATGATGTCCGCTTGCGCCCGTTCGAGGGAGATGTAACCGATCCAGATGCTCTCGCGCTCCTCCTGAACGTCGTACGGTACCTCCAGCAGAATTGTCCCATCCGGCCGGTGCACCAGATAGGTTGGGCGGTGAAGAATCGCCAGGGCCGGCTTTCCATGAGGGTCGAGCACGACCTCGGGGAAGAGCGCTCCATCCTTGTTACCGAAGTGGTCGAACATTGCCGAAGCGCCGTGATAGCGGAGCAGTCCGAGCCTGTTCCAGTGAAAGAGATCGGTGGACGTTGCGAGCGCGATCCGCGGTCCCAAGCGAGACACCGCGGTGTACGCCATCACCCAGGTGCGCAGCGGTTCGACATAGGTGATCCGCGGGTCTTCTACGCCTCCACTCGATCGCTCCGAGCGCTCGTATTCTTCCTCCGGCTCCAGCGCGTAGCCGAGGCGCGTGACGGCCACCGGGCTGCCGTCGTTCCCGAAGCGGACCTGTGCAATGCCAATGCGCGAGTAGTTGCCTTCGGCCACCACTCTCGGGTAGAGATAGAGATTCTGTCCTTGCCGCGCGGAGGCCGGGTTGAGCACGCCCCAGACCTCGTTTGGATCGTTGGGGTCAAGCTCCATGACGACGCCGACACGCTCCAGCTGGTATGGCATCTGGCTGATAGTGGACATCAAGTCCCTCACTGCATCATTGTTAAGTTGAGACGAATGAGCACTGGTAATGGTAACGGATTGAGAGAGGGCCGGACATGACGGAGGAACAACCGGAGAAACTGCCGCTGGCTCCCAGCAATGTCCGGAGTGCGGCGTTGACCGAGCTGCACCACCTGACCGAACAAGTGGCGAAGCTCTCGGCCGACGATTTTCGCCGGCCGAGCGGCCTCGCAGGAGGGACCGTGGGCGACGTAGCGGCTCGACTACTGTTGTCGCTTCAACTCTACGGCCAGGTCCTCGACGCTCTGGGGCGGGGCAAGGGCCGGGGCGTGTGGAAGGCGCTCGGACAGGTCTCCAAGGTGATGGCGCCGCTGGCCGAGCCGGCGGCCGAGGCGCTGGGAAGTGCCGGCGCGAAGCTGGTGAGTAGTACGCTACCGCCGGACACGTTGAAATCGCAGATCGCCGGCGCGTCGTCTTCTCTGCGGCAGAAGATGCTGGCCATCTCGCCGGAGGATTATGGTCACGACGTCGTGATCCTCGGGCACACCTGGCCGCTCTCGTACTTCTTGGCGTTGGTCACCAACGAGCTCGCGCTGCGTGGCTGGGACATCGGGGCCGCCTTCGACCCGCAGGCGCGGCTCAGCGAGGAAGCGCGATCTGTGCTTCCCTGGTTTTACTGGGGAGGAAAGTTCATGGTCCGGGCCGGAGTGAGCGGCACGATCCAGGTGCGTCTGGCCGATCCCGGAAGCGAGATGTGGTGGAAGTTGCAAGATGGCAAGACGGAGGTCGGAGTGGGGGAGATACCCAATCCAGACGTAACGATCGTCGGTCAGACGGGAACGTTCATTCTGGCTCTCGCCGGCCGCATTCCGCCGCTCGATGCGCTGCGTTTTGCAGCGCTGGAGGTTGAGGGCAAAGAGGAGCTTGCGAGGGAGTTCCTCGGCTCCTGGAAGCTGTGAGCGATTCAAGGATGTCGCGAGAAAACGATCATGGGCCGGCAGATGGCGACGGAAACGCTTTGGGTCTGTCCGACTACCGAGGTAGGCAGCCGCTGGTGGTCTTCTTCATCCGTTCCTTTTTCTGAAGGTCTTGCCAGAAGCAGGCCAGCCAGTTGGCTCGGTCTTACGCGGATTTGCAGGCCCTTGGCGCCGAGGTCATCGTTCTTGGTACCGGGGAACCCAACGCCGCGGGCGGCTACCGGCGTCGTCTCAATCTGCCGTATCCGGTGTTGGCCGATTCCGAAGGCGATGATTACAGCCAATTCAACGTCGGGCGCTGGGGCTTCGGGCTGCTGAGCCAGTCGGCTATCGTCGTCATCGATGCGCGGGGGCAGGTCGTCTACGAACGAATAGTGCGAAATCCGGCAGCCGTCTTGAAGCTGGACGAGGTGAAGGCAGCCTTGTGGCAAGCGACGGCCGACACACCGCTTGCATGAGCGGCCGGAGCCGCAGGGTGGGACCGCGATGTAGAGCGAGACCGCGAAGCAGTGACGGACGCCCAACGGCTCCCGCAAAAGCCGGAGGTACAATCGGAGGCCAGAGGGCTTGTGAAACGTGGCAAGGGAAGATATGAGCGCATGGGACGCGTATTACGGACCGAACGCCGGATACGTGGAAGAGTTGTACGACCGTTACTGTCACAACCCGGAATCGGTAGACGCCGCCACCCGCGCTATCTTTCAGAATCTCGGCCCCCCCGAGTTGGAGAGACCGAGCTCGAACGGCGCCACAGCTACCGCGTCAGCTCCTCGCGCGAAGATGCCGGTGCAAGAGATCGTCGCAGCTGCCCGTCTTGCTCGTCTGATTCGGGAGTACGGGCACCTAGCGTCTGAGATCAATCCGCTCGGCCCAGAAGCGCGTCCCGGCGAAGAGATGCTGCATGAACAGACGCACGGCCTCACCGCAGCTGCTCTGGCCGCTCTCCCCGGTAGCATCGTTTTTCCGGAAGAGGGAGTGCAGGCGGGGACGGCGCAACAGGCGATACAGCGACTGCGCGCCATGTACTCCGGCCCATCGGGCTATGAATTCGACCACCTCCAACAGCCCGAAGAGCGGGCCTTCCTGCACCACGCCGTGGAGAACGACACCTTCCAGCCGCGGCTCACGCCCGACCAGCGCCGTGGGCTTCTGTCCCGGCTCTCCCAGGTCGAGGGCTTCGAGCGATTTCTAAATACTGCGTTCCAGGGGCAGAAGAGATTCTCTATCGAGGGAAGCGACACGCTGGTGCTGATACTCGATGATCTGTTGGCGGAAGCGGCAGCCTCGGGGACGCAGGAGGTTCTGATCGGCATGGCACACCGAGGCAGGCTGAATGTCCTTGCCCACATCCTCGGTAAACCGTACGCCGCCATCTTCTCCGAGTTTCACTCGACGACCGGGAAGGGAGGTGAACGCTCGGAAGGATCGCCCGGCACGAGCGCCGGCTGGACCGGGGACGTGAAATATCACCTCGGATGGCACAAGGCCCAATCTGGGAGCAAGTCCAGCATACAGATCACCCTCTCCGACAATCCCAGTCATCTGGAGTTTGTCAATCCAGTAGTGGAAGGCAGCGCGCGGGCTGCGCAGGACTCGAGGGACCACAAGGGGCCTTCGCGACAGAACGTCGATCGAGCCATTGCCCTCACCGTTCACGGCGATGCCGCCTTTCCCGGTGAGGGCGTCGTGGCTGAGACCCTCAACCTTTCCCGCCTGCCTGGCTACCAAACCGGGGGCACCATCCACATCATCGTAAACAACCAGATCGGGTTCACGGCGACGCCTGACGAGGGCAGGTCCACGCTCTATGCCAGTGACCTGGCCAAGGGCTTCGAGATACCGATCATTCACGTCAACGCCGACGAGCCGGAGGCTGTGCTCCACGCGGCTCGCGTGGCCTTTGCCTACCGGCAGCGATATCATCGGGACTTTCTGATCGACCTGGTCGGTTACCGTCGGTGGGGCCACAACGAGGGCGACGAGCCGGCGTTTACACAGCCATTGATGTACGACGCGGTAAGACATCACCCGACAGCGCGAGCGCGGTACGCGGAGAAGCTGGTCGCCGAAGGCGTGCTGACGGCGGACGAAGCGCAGGCGATACTGGACGGCACCCTCGAAGACCTGCGGCGAGAGTATGACGCCATGGCAACACAAGGGACGGCGACGTTGGGCAAGCCCGAGACTGCGCCGCGGCTGACGTCGATCGACACGAAAGTACCCGCGGATGAGCTTGTGGCGATCAATGAGTCGTTGCTGGCACGGCCAGAGACCCTACACCAGCAAACCAAGCTGGAACGGTTACTCGGCAGGCGACGCGAAGCCCTGCACAAGGACCATGGCATCGACTGGGCGCACGCCGAGGTGCTTGCGTTCGGCTCGATTCTGGCAGACGGAACGCCGATCCGCCTGACCGGCCAGGACACAGCGCGCGGAACGTTTAGCCAGCGCCATCTGGTGTTGCATGATCCGGAGACCGGCGAGGAGTACATCCCTCTACAAGCCTTGCCACAAGCCCGCGCGAGCTTCGATATCCATAACAGTCCACTCACGGAAGACGCCGCGCTGGGCTTCGAGTACGGATACAGCGTGCATAGCCGAGATTGCCTGGTGCTCTGGGAGGCGCAATACGGAGACTTCGCCAACGCAGCGCAAGTAGTGATCGATCAATTCATCGCGGCCGCTCGAGCCAAATGGCGGCAGCAACCGGCCCTGGCACTACTGCTGCCGCACGGCTACGAGGGCCAGGGGCCGGAGCACTCGAGCGCTCGCCTCGAGCGTTACTTGCAGCTTGCTGCCGATGACAATATTCGAGTCGCCAACTGCACGACGGCCGCCCAGTAC
>JBOGSL010000381.1:0-2665 GCA_050695395.1 Chloroflexota bacterium
GCTCTGACGCCTGTTCGGATGATGCCAAACTCTCGGTAAAGCGACCGATGCTGAAGTACAGGTGAGACAGGGCAATGTGAAGCGCGGCCAGTCCGGAGGAGGGGCCGCTGGCGTCGAGAAGCGCGAGGACCGGTTCGATGCGAGCAATACCCTCGTGGGCAGTTCCGCTGAAGCGGTGTACTTTGCCGATCTTGGCGATCACTCGAGCACCCGCCTCGATGTCGCGAGCTTCGGCATGAACCTCGGCCGCCCCCTCGAGGAGCTCCAGTGTTTCCTTATATCTGCCGAGGCGGCTCAGAATGTCTCCCGACTTCTCGTCAAGCTCGGCAAGCCGGGCGCGGTCAACTCCAGCCTCGGTCAGCCGATGCCGCGCCTCGGCATATCTGGCAACCGCATCGGGGTTGGCGTAGACCTCCGCCGCTCGGTCACCGGAACGCTCGAGCCAGCGGCCGGCCTCGGCGTGCCGGTCGGTCCTGGCGAAGTGGTACGCGATCATCTCAACGTATTCCTCCGCCGGCAAATGTCGAATGATCGCGTTGGCAGTGGCTAAATGGAGCTGCTGACGGCGTCGCTGCACCAGGGTGTTATAGGCAGCCTCGCGCATAGAGGCGTGCTTGAAGATGTACTCCGGATCGGCGCTCTGGTGGGGAAAAGCGATCTCCGCGCGCTGCACTTCGACCAGCAATTCTTCCAGCGTGTCATCGTCCACGTTCAGAACGTCCCCTAACAGTGACAGGGAAATCTGGCGGCCAATCACGCTGGCCACCTGCACCACGTTGCGCACTTCCGGCTCGAGGCGGTCCAGCCGGGCCAGCAGAACCTCCGTGAGCGTTGCCGGAAGACGCTCCGCTGCGCCCCGCACCAGCCGCATCTCTCCCTGCTCGACGGCGAGATCCCCTGCTTCCTGCAGCGCACGCAGCATCTCCTCCAGAAAGAAGGGATTGCCGCCGGCCCTCTCGGCCAGGTACGAGGCAAGATCGGCGGACAGCTCGACACCGCCCAGCACGGCACGGGCGAGAGCTCTCGCGTGGTGGCCCTCCAGTGGTCGCAGTCGCAGCGGCTCCGGCCAGGCCCACTCCATCCACGGCGCGGACCAGCCCGGCCGCTGCACGGCCAGCACCATAACCCGCAAGCCCGGAACATCGGCCAGAATCTCACCGAGCACATCGCTGCTCGCCGTATCGGCCCAGTGAAGATCCTCGATGACCAGAAGAGTAGGCGCTCGGTTGGACAGCGCCCGGAGCAGCAGTCGGAGGGAACGTAGCAACGCGCGCCGGCGCACCTGAGCATCCGCGTGGGCGATGCTGGAGCCTCCGGCCGGCAAGCCAACCACCGTCCCGATCACGTCGCGGGCGATGGCCTGCGTCTCGACATCCTGGTCCGCCAAAAGACTACCTAACGTTTCCTGGAGCTTCTCTCGCATCCGGTCCGGACGGTCATTTTCGCGCAGACCGGCCAGATCGCGGAGAATATCGGCAATCAGCCAGAGGCTGATCTCCTGGCCGTAGGAGAGCGAGCGGCCCCGGATCACTCGCAGCACACCGTCCTCACGAAGGGCGGTTACCGTCTCGGCCACCAGCCGGCTCTTGCCAACGCCTGATTCGCCCACGAGAGTAACCAGCTGGCCTTCGCCCCCCCGAGCCCGAGTCCAGAGATCGCTGAGGTGCTTCATTTCCGCCTCTCGGCCCAGGAGTGGGGTTTGGCGCTCTTCCCACCTTTCGCCTAGTCGCGATCGTATCCCAAGTGCACGGTACGCCGGCACCGCGCCGTGCTTTCCCTTGAGCGTCAGCTCGCGTCGAGGTCCGTATTCGATCCGTCTGCGAGTAAGCCGCTCCGTCTCTGTTCCCACCAATACCTCGCCCGCCTCGGCGGCCGATTGCAGCCGCGCCGCCGTGTTGAGCGCGTCGCCGGTAACGGCTACGTCCTGCTTCCCGCTCGCTCCCCAGCCACCGCTTACTACTTCGCCGGTGTTGACTCCCACTCGCAAGCCCGGCCCCGACGCATCGGCCGAAAGCACTTCTTGCATGCCGAGAGCGCACAGTACCGCTCGCTCCGCATCATCCTCGTGCGCGACAGGCGTGCCAAAGAGGGCAAGGATGGCATCGCCCGCGTACTTCTCGACTGTTCCCTCAAACCGCTGTATCTGCTCCGCCATCCGCTCGAAGTACGCGGCCTGGATGTCGCGCACTTCCTCCGGATCGAGGGTTTCGGACAAGGGCGTGAACCCCACCAGATCGCAGAACAGCGCCGTGATGAGACGGCGTTCTTCGCCCGGCCGCGGCTCCTGCGTCTGAACCGCCGGTGAAACCGGTTCACCGGTAGAAGGAGTTGGGCTGAGGGGCGCCCCGCAGTAACCGCAGAAGCGCATGCCGTCGGGACTGACCCGGCCGCAGGCGGGGCAGCCGGTAGGTAGGGCGGACCCGCAATGTCCGCAGAAGCGCATGCCGGCCGGGTTTTCTCCCGAGCAGCTGGGACAGACGGACAGGGGCTTATCCATGATTCTGAGATTCTACCAAGCCGAGACGGGTGCGACCGGCCAAACGACCGTGTTCGTCGGGAAGAGATCCGGGTGACGGTGTAGGGGACGACGGCGCGAAGCGCCTTCCGTAGGCCGGCTAGCTCGTGCGCCGGCTGCTCGAGGTGTGGGGCATGTGGATTGCCGAGT
>JBOGSL010000382.1:0-2931 GCA_050695395.1 Chloroflexota bacterium
AGATCACTCCTGGCGCGATCGCCTCCCTCGGGTGCGCGCTGTGGTCAGCTGTCTGGCTATCCATCATCTGGATGGACGCGAGAAGCGAGAGCTGTATCGGGATCTCCGCGAGCACCTGGTCCCCGGCGGAGCCTTGATCATCGCGGACCTGGTCGCTCCGACGAGCGAACGGCAGCGCCGGCAGATGGCAGATGGCTGGGACGAGGCCGTGAGACGCCAATCTCTCGAAAGCACCGGCTCGCATGGGGCTTACGAGGAGTTCATCGCCGGCGAGTCAAACATCTTTCGCTACCCCGATCCGATGGACACGCCCTCCACGCTGCCGGACCATCTCCGCTGGCTGGACGAAGCCGGATTTGACGGTGCGAACGTGTACTGGGCAAGAGCAGGCCACGCGGTGTACGGCGCGACCGCGAGTGACAGATAGGCGAGGTTGCTTTCCAGTTGCTGCAGGGCCTACAGAACCCTCTTCCACATCGGCACGCGCCGCTTCCATGCTCCGCGCGCCGCGTCCAGCTCGTCGGGCTCCGGTCGTCGCCCAGCGAACAGCTGGCGGCTATACAGGGAGACGATCATACGGATATCAGACTCCGCTTCCGCGGGGAAGCCGGCGGCGAACTCGAATGGCGTTTGACTGGGGCCAATTTTTCGTCCCGCGCCGCCGCCGGCGAGGCTGGCGTAGAGTGTGTCCAGCGAGCGGGGCCGAAAGACTGCGGCCAGCGCTACAAGCAGAAACGCCAGCATGGCGATCGCGAACGTCAGAGGCAACCATGGCAACCGGGACCGCTGGGATGCCTGTCGACGGTCGGAATGTACGTGCGCGGGTAGAGGCAGCGGCAGGCGCGGTGCGCTCCGGGCTCGTCTCGATTGGGGGACCGGCACCGGCGCGGTTTCCCGGTGCGCTTGCACCGTGGCCGCGTGGCCGATTGGCCCGGAAGACGGAGTGCCGGGCGTCGGATCGAAGACGGTCCAGCCGCTCACCGGCAAATACAGTTGCACCCAGCTGTGCGCGTCCCGCTCCCGGATCAGCCAAACACCGTGGGTGAGGGTGCCGCCCGCGTAGCCCGCGACGACGCGGGACGGGATGCCATCCAGCCGGGCCAGGACGGCCATGGCCGTGGCGAACTGATTGCAATAGCCCTGATGACTGTGAAAGAGGAACGCCGTTACGGCGTCCTCTCCGCTCGGAGAGCCGGCGTTGGCGTTGTAGTGGAAACGGGAACTCTGGAGGTAGCGCTCGATGTTCGCAGCCGTCTGGGCGAGAGCGATCGCCTTCAGGCGTTTCGCGAGCGCATGCAATCGCCCGGGTTCGGCCGGGACTTGGAGGTACGAAGCCGAATTGCCCAGAGAGTCATCGCGGGCAGCGGCGTAGGTGGTGTATACGGTTCCTGAGGTGAGGGTCTCATAAGACTGCACAGAGACGGCGCCCGTCCGGTCCGCCACCGTCCGGGTGGCGATGCCTGCCGCCACCGGAGCTCCTGCGAAAACCAACTGTGTCGCAGGCTGGAAGAGTCTCACACGCGCAATATCGTCTACCCCGCCGGCACGCCCTCCCAGAGGTTGTCCGCCCTGAACATCGCGCGGCGAACCTACCGAGCTCTGCCATGCGGTCCCGGTATAGTAATCAAAGAGATCCTCCTCCCAGAGGGGCTGGGGGTCCGGGCCTCGAAGGAGAATCGACATAACGAGAGCTGGGCTTGGGCGAAACTTCCCCTGAAGGTTTAGCTCGCTCCGGGTGATAGAGGCGTTTCCTGCACCCATTGCTCTGAGCGGATCCGCGGCCGTTCTTGCCCAGTGAGCCGGCGTGGCTGGTAAACGCCAAGCTATCACCAGCAGGGAAAGGCAGACGACAAGCACCGCAAGGGCGCCCGCGAGCTGGGTGGGCCGGACGTAGCAGCCCATCACAATCAGCAAGCTCAAGCCGACCACGAGCGGATATTTCGTCTGATACGAGAGAATCGCGTCTGCCGGGAGGAGGAGCACGGCACCGGCCAGCAAAAGTGCCGGCCACGGCAGACAGCGACGGAGCAGTAGGTACCCAAAATCAAGTCCCAGAGCGAGACCTCCGAGTGTAAGCAGGACCGTTGTGCCGTGTCCGGCGCCTACCTGAATCAAACCGCTCTGGGGGCTGCCGGCGAGGCCGGAGAGCATGGCGACCGCTAGTGAGAGGGCAACAGCGCCGCAAACCGCGGCCCAGGCGAAACGCCCGGGCCACAACCCGGCGAGGATCAATCCGAGCAGCGTGGCGAACACGGGACCCTGCCAGTGGCCGGGGGCGAAGAGCTGAGTGACGCCCAGGGACGCATAGGTCATCAACACGGCGCACGGAACGAGCAGCCATGCGCGTCGAGTCAGGCTCATGTCGACGCCGGCGGATGAAGGGACTGTACCGATTCGACGCGCCGGCGCAGCCGGCGGAGGGCCGGCTCAAGGGCTCGATTGGCGGACAAAACGACTATTTCGGCAATCCCCGTGACTCTCTGCGCCGCTCGTACCAATTCGTCGATCTGCGATTCCGGAGCGTTCCCGATCACGGCAAGCGGGATAACGAGCTCAGCGGTTCGCTCCGGGCCTTCAAAAGCGGGCACGCACCGCACACTGTCTCCGGCCGCCACCAGTCCCACTCGTTTGCCCTGCCTGGCGAGATCGCTCACCAGGTAGCTCGCCATGCCGGCCACTTGATTCACCGCCTCGGCTGATCCTCCAAGATCAACCAGGAGCAGCGTGGAACCACGCGCCGTCCGCTCCGGCTCGGCCACCATGAGGTTTCCTACTCGGGCACTGGTTCGCCAGTGAATGCGCGAGATAGCATCGGCGACGGTGTAGGACCGCAGCTCCCCCACGGAGCCATCAACCTCCCGCTGCAAGTACGACCTGACCTGTCCGCGCCCGCCGGCCCCTTCGTAGAGAGTTACCGGAATCGGTTTGGGG
>JBOGSL010000383.1:0-8678 GCA_050695395.1 Chloroflexota bacterium
GGCTGCTCCTCCCTCTCGTAATGAAGCTCCGTCGCTCCCGAGCGCAGCACCTTGCGCACTACCTTCCGCGACACCCCGAGCTCGCGGCAAATCCTCTTGATCGACTTGCCCTGCCCGCAATACGCCCGCCGGACCTTCGCAATCGTCTCCACGACCAGCATCCCTCTCTCGGCCCCCGTGTCATTCCGGGAACCATCATCAACCCCACAGAGGGTCTGGCTCGGTTGCATTTCTGGCCCCGCGAATCGTGTCGTATGCGAGGAGACTTGCAGATCACCAGCGTTAGGCAACCGATATATGGCGCCGAAATAACCCGACTTCGAACAGACCCTACTTGATTCTATTTGGAACGATCGAGCGCCTCAGCCGAGGCTCTTATTGTACCAATCGTCCTATCCGTTGACCGTTTTCGCTCACTCACGTGGTCATCGCCATTTTTCGCTCCACCTGCGGATAGCGGATCGCAGCGTGGCGAGCCGTTCCAAGCCACAGTCGGGTCAACGATGCGGGCGGCTGGTATTACACGCTATTCTCGACCCGCAAATGAGGGGATGCATGAGCTATAACACAACAAGGAGGACGTTGATGAACGACAGTGGTGCTTCCACGTTCGACTCTGTACGATGTGATCCTGATTTGGTCGTCGTCGCTGAAATGCTGCGGACTGCCCGGGTGCTGGTCGTGGGTGATATCATCCTCGACCGGTATGTTGCGGGTAGCGCTAACCGCCTTTCGCCCGAAGCTCCCATTCCGGTCCTTCGCCCAACGCGCATCCACGCGGTATTGGGGGGCGCAGCGAACGTCGCGCTCAACATCGTCACCTTGGGTGGCACGGCAACCCTGGTAGGTATCATCGGCCAGGACGATGCCGGCGCCAAGGTGCAATCGTTATTGAAGGCCGTCGGCCCGCGTTTACACGGATGCCTGCTCGACGACCCGACGCGCCCCACGACGGTGAAGACCCGTTTCATCGCGGGCACACATCAACTGCTGCGCCTAGACGAGGAAGTCTCGACGTCGGTTAAGGACGGTCTCGCCGACCGCATAGTGTGGCAGATCGAGACCGCTTTGTCCGATGCCCAGGTGCTTGTCCTGTCGGACTATTCCAAGGGCGTGCTAAGCGACGCAGTCCTGAAACGGGTGCTGGCGTGCGCGAGAGATTACAAGCGCATTATCATCGCAGACCCGAAGCGCGCGGACTTCTCCGCGTACCATGGTGTTACGATCCTGACGCCGAACGAATCGGAAGCGCGCGTAGCCGCGGGCATTGATGCGTCTACGGATGACGGCGCGGCGCGGGCCGGCGCACGGGCCCTGCAAGCGACGTCGGGCACCGCCGTTCTGATCACCCGCTCGGAGCGGGGGCTGACCCTGGTGCAACGCGGTATGCCGACGTTGCACCTTCCGACGTGCTCAAGAGAGGTGGCGGACGTATCAGGCGCCGGCGACACGCTGGTCGCCGCTTTAGCCACAGCGCTGGCGGCTGGTGCCGCGCTGTCGGACGCGGCGGGACTGGCCAATGTCGCTGCTAGTATCGCGGTGGGGAAGCACGGCACGACCACGGTGTCAGAGCAGGAGCTACGCGGCGCGCTGTACTTGCGCAAGCACGTGGCGACCGACCGTAAGGTGGTCAGCCCCGCGGAAGCGCAAGACCAGGTCGCCGCCTGGAAGCACGGCGCTCTGCGGGTGGGTTTCACTAATGGCTGCTTCGACCTTGTGCATCCGGGCCATGTCCGGCTGCTGACCGAGGCGCGGGCTGCTTGTGACCGGCTCGTGGTTGGGCTGAACACGGACGCGTCGGTAAAGCGCCTGAAGGGGCCCGACCGGCCGATGCAAAACGAAGCCGCACGGGCGACCGTCGTAGCCTCGCTTGCGCCCGTCGATCTCGTGGTCCTGTTCAACGAGGATACGCCCATCGATCTGATCGGCACCCTAAAGCCGGATGTGTTGATGAAGGGTGCGGACTACAAGCTGCACGAAGTCGTGGGCGCCGATCTGGCCGCAGCGTGGGGGGGCACCGTGAAGCTCATTGACCTACAGAAAGGTTACAGTACTACTGATATCATCAGGCGCATCAACACCATTTCCGCAGATAGGATGCAGCCCGAACCGATCGGCTGAAGCCGCACGACGTGAAGGTCCGTCGCATCCCGCTGCTGCCGGTAAGCACAATCACGATGGGCCATCTCGGCACCGGCCGTACCAAGACCGAGGCCGGAGGCGACTACCCAGCGAAGACAGAACGAAGCTCGGCATTATATCACCGAATCGCGTATTCATCCGGTTCGACAGCGACGCTTTACAATCGAGGGCTCAGCTTCCCCGCTCCAACCAGGACACGAGCAACATGATCATAGTCACCGGCGGCGCCGGCTTTATCGGGTCCGTCCTACACGCGGCACTAACGCGGCGTGGCCTTGAGACCATAGTCGTTGACACGCTCGGGGATGCGGGGAAATGGCGGAACCTAGCGAAGCACCTGCCAACGCAGCTCGTCTCACCTTCGGAGGTCGATAGCATCCTAAGCAGTGACCTAATGGTCGAAATGGTGTTCCACCTGGGCGCGATTAGCGACACCACCGTCACCGACGGCGACCTGACCTGGGCAACCAACGTGAAGCTGTCACTTCGCCTGTGGCGCTGGTGCAGCACACGGAAGGTACGATTCGTCTACGCATCCTCAGCCGCTACCTATGGGGACGGCACCCAAGGATTCGACGACGGTGGTACTGTGACCACCTTGCGGCGGCTCCGTCCTCTGAACCTTTATGGTTGGACGAAGCACGCATTCGATTTGCAGGTAGCGCATATGCTGGAGTGTGGAGAACCGCGGCCGCCGCAGTGGGTGGGGCTGAAATTTTTCAACGTTTATGGCCCGAACGAGTACCACAAAGGTTCGATGATTTCAGTTGTCAAGGTAAAATACGACGAGGTCGTCAAAGGCTGCGCCCCTCGCCTGTTCCGGTCCGACCGACCGGGGCTCGCCGACGGGGCGCAAGCACGGGACTTCATCTGGGTTGGTGACGTCGTGGACGTGATGTTGTGGCTGCTGGACACGCCGGCAGTGAATGGACTCTTTAATCTCGGCACTGGGCGCGCGCACACCTATCTCGACCTCGCTTACGCGGTCTGTGACGCCGCGGGAAAACCGAGGTCCGTGGAATTCATCGATATACCGACCCATCTGCGCAGGCAGTATCAGTCATTCACCGAAGCCAACATGGGGCGGTTGCGCGCCGCCGGCTACTCGAGGCAGTTCACCTCGCTCGAGGACGGGGTGTACAGCTACGTGCGGAACCACTTAATCGGCGATGATAAGTACGTCTGATGGTCGGCTTTCCTCCGAGCCGTGGCTGCCGCCACCAATTCGTCACGAGTCGCCATGCTCGCCTGCATCATCTCGGGCTCCTCCCCGTTCAGTCCTCGGGGAGGGGTCGTGCGGCTGATCGGAACGCCCTACTGACATAAGGATTTCTATCAGCGATATCGGGGGCTTCTACGGGTAGTGATACGATCCCGCACTGAGTGGCCCAGATGAAGCGAAACATATCGCAAAAGCCGGAGGATTCCACACTCGACTTTTACGATCTGTACCCCGTTGATAACGCAGGGCTTCCTCTCATCAAAATCCGGCGCTGGAGTGTCTCAAGGTTCGCATAACCGCTTATGACAGCACACCGTCCCGTTCAGCCGCGCGACCCGTTATCTGTGGGGCGGAGCCACGATGGTGTCTCTGTAACTGGTAATCGGGACGCTGGAGCGAGTCAGTGCTGGGGTAGCGCGGAAGCTAGCGGAGATCAGCGGGGCGGCGTAAGCGCCAGATAGCGGGAGCCATCCGGTATTACGGCTTCTTCGCGACGACCCAATTCTGGTAACTGTAGCGCTCTGGTGGGGGGTAAACTTTCACATCGTCAAAATAACGTCCCCAGAACTCCACGACGGTGGCCTTCTTCCAAAAGACCTGATTCTTATCAAGATCACCATAGTAGACGAACTCTGACGGCATCTGCTTGTGGTTGATGATCATCGGCCCGAGAGAATCTCGCACACCAGGATCGTTGGCGTGGTCCACAAAATAGTCCCAAGCGTATTCGGTATGGACGCTTTGAATGAGAACGCCGCCAGGTCTTAGGACGCGCCGCAACTCGAGCAGCCATAGATCCCAGAGATACTTGATATGGGTGAACACGCTCATCCCGTAGATGACGTCAAAGGTGTTGTCCTCGAACGGTACGACTGGAAGAACGCTGCCCGTATAAACCTGAAATTCGCGAGGGAAGTTTCGCCGCATCCATTCTATCCGGCGCGCCGACACATCAACGCCGGTCACCCGCCACTGATTTGTCTTCATATCCGGATAGAAGTGTCGAAGAATGCGTCCGGACGAACAGCCAAAGTCCATGATGGAAATGAGTTTCATCGATGGTAAAACGTTACGAGCGTGCCCGACAATAATATTCTTTTCGTAGCGGCCCCATTCCAAGTAATCTTGGTCTGTCGTGGCACTACCGTGGCGCTCCGCTACCGGTGGAAGCGGGAGCGGCTCTCCGTCGACCCAAACCGGCTCATCAAAAACCGGGGGCATGGTTTGCATCTCGTAATCGAGTGGTAGATGATAGGCAAAGCGAGGAAGGGTCGTATATTCCGAACGGATGTCCTGCTTTGCTGCCTCGACTGCATGAGCAACGATCGCTTCCGCCTCCGCCTGAGTAATCATTGCAGAATTGACGGAAGGTAGCTGCACGGCTGACTGGCTCTTGATTTCCGCTATTTGTTGGAGCGCAGCGGCCTTCTCGACCTTCAACACCTCCACCTCTCGAAGCAACGCGTCACGATGGTCGGCCAATCGCTTAATCGCGGGTACCGCAAGCGATGCTGCTCGTAGCGCATTTCGAATCACAGCGAAGTGCACCCGGGAAACGGGCCCTCCAGCACCGCCTTCTCGCCGGCAAGCCTGGAAGCCCCATACACACCGAGCGGAGCAGTGAGATCGGACTCCACGTAAGGTGATCCATTAGCCGTTTGCTGAAAAATTCTTAACCTATAAACGGGGATAAACTTTGGAGCAGGCCAGAAATATTGTGATCTGCGAAACGGAATGAACGCGTTGACAGCCAAAGCTGTTCCCTTCACTACCGCGCGGCAAGGTGGGGCGTCGTCCTGCGACCCAACGCTTGCCGCAGTATCGTCGTGGCATGACGCAGCGGGGCGGTAAACCGCCAGCTGCGTGACGCATACAGCGCTCCGAGCGCGCGCTCGTGCTGCGCCACGCACTCATGTGCGGCCTCCACTTCCTCCTCGGCGGCGCACGAGATGGCGCGTAGCTTCTCGGCATGGCCGGTCGTCAGTGCCACCACTCGCTTCGAGTATGCTCGCACTAAGTCGTCGGCCTGCTCGCGTTGTGCTCTCTCCGATGCGGCCATTGCCGCAGCTAGGCGCGCCTCGGCCGCTGTCCGCAGTACCTCAATCTCCCGTGCGTGTGCTTGCTGGCACGACCTGATTTTGTCCGTGTATGCCCGCATCCGCGCAGCGTCCTCCATTGCGTGGGTGCGTGCCAGCCCATTCAGCGCTGCTGCATGTGCATCGGCTGCCTCCGCCTGCTCCCGCATTAGACGGCGAGCCCGCGGGCTAGGATAGTCAAGGCCGAGCCGCTGGCCGGCCGCGGTGTCGCGCAGGATCTCCGACACGTACTGAGGCTTGTGCAGTAGCACGAGGGCGATCTCATCGACGCTCTCAACCGGGGTCATGCGGAACGAGGTAGCCAGAGCCTCGACGCGGTCGAGCTTTTCCTTCGGCGCGAACAACAGCACCGTTTCCACAGCGTCGGAAAAAATATTTTCTGTACTGTTGTTATAATTCCCCGGGTTGAAGGCCGCAGAGATGCTGCCGAACGCTTGGTAGCCGTCATACGCGCGCATGGCGGCCAGCATCTCGACCCCCAGGCCGATAGTGTTCAGTTCGACGAACACGAACGGATCGTGACGCGCGATGGTCTGCCGCGCGCCGGCCACTACGGACGCTTCCGCACCCTCCACATCAAGCTTTAGGAAATCGAGTCGCTCCAAGTCGAGTGCGTCAAGAGTGGTCACCGTCACTGGATAGGCCGTGGCGGCATCGTGCATGTCTGTGATAGACTGCCCGCCGGGATTGGCAAGCTCTTCGTCCGAGGCAAGGGGGTGCAGATTCAGAGAGCCTTGGAAATCGCCCAGCGCACAATTCAGCAAGCGGACGTTGCCGAGCCGGTTCACTTCCTCGACATTTGCCTGCAACAAGCGGAACGCCTCGCGTCGGGGTTCGAACGATACCACCCGTCCGGACGAGCCGACGAATTTGGAGAAGGCGAGCGTGTGCGTGCCGATATAGGCGCCGCCGTCAACGATCCAGTCGCCTGGCAGCACCAGACTGCCGATCAAGTCCAACTCCTGCTGCGCCCATTCGCCATAGCGTCGGACCGATTCGGAGGCGATCTTGTCGGAACTGATTGTTAGCAGCCTTCCGTAGCGGCACGGCACCACCGAAGACGTCGGTAGCACGCCCTTATCCGCGAACCCGTTCGATGCGGACACCATTGCAATTTCAACCACGTCGTAGTTGACGCCGCCCATTTCGCAGCATCTCCTTGACCCCGCGCAACGGCCGCGTCACGTACCATGAAGTGGAACGCCGCATCGCCAGGAACTCATCGTGCCAACGACCTGCATCGCGCCGTGTCGCCTCCAGCTCGGCCCGCAGGCTTTGCGCCTCCTTCCTTGCCGACAGGCACTCATTGTTGGCGTGGCCAGCCTCACCCCAAGCATCGTTAGCCTCCGTGCGCATGCTGTCGAGCATGACGCGGTAAGCTTCCTCACGCTCGCGCCCGATCCGGTTAATCAATGAGGCGCTGTCAAGGTCGAACCCTGTCTCCTGCGCCCCGCGGATCACGCGGACCGCGTCGCTCACACCGTCACGCGTCTCCTCCAAATATTTCCGGCCGTACCTGCCGTCGGGCTCGATATAGGTACCCTCGCACCACTCGTTCCAGGAATGGAGGAATATCAGCCGTTCTTCGCCGATATAGCGCCGGTAGGTATCGAGATAGGCCTTCGTGATCCAGAGCCGATAGGCATCGCTGCTCGTGTTAACGTGCACCGTCGCCTTGGACCGGTAGCGGGCGGCGTTGTCCCACGGGGCCATAACAGTTTTGAACCGCTTATATTCTGGGAACGGACGGTTGGCGTGGAACTCCGCGAATTTGCAGTAATCGATGATGCGACCATCAAACACATCGGTGAACTCGAAGGCGCTGCGATCATGACACTCGACTCTCTGGGATGTAATGTTGGACGGAATCTCGTAGGCCGCATCGAACCCGAGCGTGCGCGGCTCGACGGCATGCGGGAACCAGTCGTCAACCATCACGAGGTAAATGCCGGGATAACCCGCGACCTCCATTTCCCTCCGCCACCGCTCTGTCGTCTTGACGATGTCTGGAAAAATATGAGGCTTGTAGACTAGCAGCAGCGGCCGCCCGTTGACGCGGACGTAGCGGCGATCGTCGAATACCGGGTAGAGGCCACACAAGAAAACGAGATCGTCCTCCGGGGAATGATGCTGAGCGATGATGACTTCCTTGTCGCCACCGTCCCAGCTTTTCGACCAATTCTCGTTTGCCCACAGGAAGCAAAACGACATGTCGATATCGGAAGCAATGAAGTTTTCGATCGGGCGGTACAGCGGTCGCCTACCTTGGAAATAGTAGTAGTAAAAGCAGAACCCCGTGATACCATGTGCGCGCGCCAGCTCCGCTTGGGTACGCATCACCTCGGGCGAGCGCAGATCGTAGTAGCCAAGCTCGCCTGGCTGGCGCGGCTGGTAGTGGCCTTTGAACAGCGGCTTTCCGGCTATGACGTTATTCCACTCCGTGAAGCCGACGCCGTGTGCTGTGTCATTCTCCGCGATAGGATGAAACTGCGGCAGGTAGAAGGCCAGCAGCTTGGGTAACGTGTCCTGCGCAGCGAATGGCGCCAGCTCCACCGGAGACGCATGATGCGCGAGTGGTAGCGGGCGGCGCGGCGCGGCCCCATGCGGAGTAAGCCTCCCGTCGCGCATTGCGGCGAAGCACAGGACGTACTCGATAGCCTCCTGCACCATCCCGATCCCTATTTCGCGCACGGGCCCAGTGTGGTTGCGCACGATCCGTACGTCCGATGCGTCGGAGGCGTAGAATCCGCTGAAGGGGTTGTAGGTACGGAAGTTGTTGTAGCGCCCGAGCAGGATCACCCCGGCCGTACCGACGGCGTTAGCGAGATGTGCGGGTCCGCTGTCGATGCCGACGAATAGGGCGGCCCTTCGGATTACCTCGGCGGTTTCGAGGATGCCAGTCTGGCCGCGCAAGCTGCGGTATTCCGGCCCTAAACGCTCCTCGGGATCGGCATCGCTTTGGCCGACCTCGATGACCTTCAGATGCAGCCCTAGTATCATCCAGGAAATGAGGTCACGCCAGCGTTCGTCTGGCCAATCTTTGTTGACGTCATTTGAGTGCCGGTGCACCACGCAGAACTGCTCCGGCAGACCGAGCGCGTCCACCTTCGCACGATGGGCTTCCTGGATGTAGACGCGCGGCTGCTCCGAGAGCTTCGGCAGGCCGGCGCCTTGGGAGAAGGATTCAAGCAGGCTGCCGTGGTCGAGCCAGCTATGAC
>JBOGSL010000384.1:0-4570 GCA_050695395.1 Chloroflexota bacterium
CGCCACCACGAGTTCGCCAGGTTGAAGCCAACCCGGAACGCCCAGCTGCGCGGAGACTGCAGGGTCGACACCTTGCCCCATGACCCCCAAACTCGAGCCAGGACCTCCTGAGCGACATCCTCGCCCACTTCCGGAGACCCCGTGTAGAGGCCGAAGACTGAAACCAGCTCCGGGAAGATCCGGTGGCAGAAGTCATCCACCCCTACGTAGGTCTCCATGCTCAGCGACGGACTGTCCGCGTCAACGTCCGTGAACACAAACAAACCACGCACGAGACGATCGGGTGGTTTAGTCAGCGACCGCCCAACCGATGCATCTCATGGGCCTGCCTCAGTTTTCGACCGAGGGGCAACGACGTCGACGTCGGGGCTCTCGATGCGCCCCCCTTCAAGGTGGATGACCCGTCCGCACAAGCGGGCCAGAGCGGGATCGTGGGTGGCAACCAGCAGCGTCGATCCACGGCGTCGCTGCAAGTCCATCAGCAAGTCGGCCACCTCGCCGCCTGTAGCAGGGTCCAGATTGCCCGTGGGCTCGTCGGCAATGAGCAACGACGGCTCGTTCATCAACGCACGCGCGATCGCCACGCGCTGCTGCTCCCCACCCGACAGCTGCGACGGCAACGCGTCGCTCCGATCCCCGAGACCGACCGCTCCCAAGAGCTCGCCCGCTCTGGCTGACTTGTCGAAAGAGGTTCTGTACGGGAGCAGGGGAGCGAGCACGTTGTCTCGGGCGTTCATCGTCGGCAGCAAGTGGAACTGCTGGAACACGAACCCGACACTACGGCGGTATTGAACCAGCCTCTTCTGGGGCACATCTCCAACATCCAGGTCGTCGATCATGATTGATCCGGAGGTCGGCCTCTCCATTCCTCCGATCAAGTGCAGCAGCGTCGACTTGCCAGATCCGGACGCCCCCTGGACGGCGACCACCTCACCACCGGACACTGAAAACGAGACATCGGTCAATGCCGTGATCGATCTGCCGCCAGCGGCTCTGTACCGATGGGTGACTCCGGTCAGGCGCACGGAAGCTCCTGCCATCAGACCGTACCCTGCCCCATACAACCCGGTGGCATGGGCGCAATCCAGCCCCCCGCCACTCTGAGCGTCCGCCTCACCCTTGACAGTGACCCGGCAGGCCGGCTATCATCGGGTAAGGTTAGCAGTAATAGGGGGACTCGTGCGCGACTGGACTATCGCGGTGGCTCTGCTGAGCGGCGTGATCTTCGTTTCGAGCGGCACGGCCAAGCTCGTTGGAAAGCGCTTCCGTTCGCAGCTCGCAGCCTACCGCCTGGTCCCGGGCCGCCTCCTGCGGGTGGCAGCCATCGTGATCCCGGCACTTGAGGTTCTCGTCGGCGTCTGGCTGCTCTCACAGCAAGCCAGGACAGCGGCATTTGGCATAGGAGCCGGACTGATCGGCATGTTCACCGTTGCGGTGATCGTCAACCTGGTGCGTGGACGACGAATCCCTTGTGCTTGTGCTTGGGACCCACATGCAACCATAAGTCCGGTGCTCGCAGGTCGCAACATCGTTCTCATCGGGATCCTGTCCGCAGCCTCCGCTCTGACCAGCACCTCTGCGCTCAGCGACCCCGGGCATGTCCTCGCTGATTGTTTGATACTCATCTGCGCCGGCTTGGCCGCTGCCGAGTCTCGATCTGCCTGGCGCGTGAGGGGGAGGCTAGCCACAACCAATCGTCGCCCCCGGCCAGCCGGAGGAGTCGTGCGATGACGGCGCCCTGGGTCGCAGCCTTCGTCGCGCTCACCGCAGTGGTTGTGCTGCAAGGCGCTCTCGTAGTCGGTCTGCTGCGAAGGCTTGACAGCGTGCTCGACCGCTTGGAGAGGAGCTCCGGACCCACCTCCCCCGTGGATTCAGGACTCCTTCCTGGTCGGTCCGTACCGGACTTTGCCTTGCGAGGACCCGCCGGCCAAGATGTCCGGTCGAGAGAGCTCTGGGCCAACGGTCCCGCCATCCTGCTGCTCGCCGGATCGGGGTGCGCTGCGTGTGAGCGTCTCATAGACGAGCTGACGCGTCAGGCGTGGGGCATAGACCAGGTCCATCTCGTCGTAGCGGGTGACCGAGATCTCGGGCACCGGGGCGGCGGAGATCTCCGGCTCAGGGATGACCTGTCAGCACTGCAGCAGATCGACGGCTCTGCCAACACCGCTCTCGAGTCGGTCGTGAGCCCTCACGCCTTCTTGGTCGACCGGGAGGGCATCGTCCGCGACCGTCTAATCCCGGGCAGCGTCGACGACCTCCGCGAGATGGCGGCCCCCTTCGTGTCCAAATCCATCCAACTTACAGCGGGAGGGACAAGATGATCGAACCAGCAAGGTCTGATCGGCGTAAGTTCCTGCGTGGCGCCGGTGCCACGCTCGCCGCGGCCGTAGGCGTGTTAGTGCTGCCTGACGCAGTGGCCGGCGCTACAACGTCCAATCAGCGGCTTAACTCAAGTACAAGGCCGACAGGCGTGCCCGCGAGCCGACCGGCAAGTCCATCGACGCCGGTTCACATAACGTGTTGCGCGGACGCTCATGACTGCAAACACGATTGCGGGTCTGGTCAAGTCCGGTTCTACTGCACCTCAGTGTGCCCCCCATTCTGCACAGGATGTCAAGCTGCATCGCCCAACTGCTATTCGTACAGCCAACCCTCCTGCTAGTTAGCTCGCTGATCGAGTAGGCCGTCGGTCGTACCGAGCAGTCTCAGCACCGAATGTGGTCCTACGTCTGGTCTGGACTACTACGGCAGCGCTCGAGGTACCTGGCAGTTACCCTCGCCGTCTTGTTGCCGGTAGTCTCGGCGACCCTCCTCAGTGAGTTCGTCACCGCCCAGCGTCTGAGTGTCCATCGCACTGTCCAGACAAACTTTCGCGGGTCATACGACCTCCTTGTCCGACCGGTGGGCACTCGCTCGCCCATAGAGGAGCGTTCTGGCCTTGTGCGCCCCGACTACTTGAATGGCATCTCCGGCGGCATCACCTTGTCCCAATGGCATGTCATCGAGTCTATTCCCGGTGTCACCGTTGCTGCCCCGATCGAATACCTGGGTTACGTACTGCCGTTGACCAACGAGACGATACCCGTCTCTTTGGTCATCGCCCACCCCCATCCAAACGTGCTCTATCGCGTCTCCGTCACCCCGACGGCCCATCACGGGCTGGACGCCTGGGCGCCGCAGAATTTATACCTGCTCCTCGCATCACAGGCCACCGGGTGTCGGAATCTCTTTTTGATCCCACCGCCGCTCTATTTCGGCACGACTGGGCCACCGCCTGCCACCCTTAGCTGTTACGCGCCGGCGGGTGGCGAGCGCAGCAGCTGGTACATCAATGGTGCGCTTTACGAGACGGTAAAGGCCGGCGCCCTGCTTCTTCCAATCACCTACCAGTTCCCGTTTCTCGTTACTGCGGTAGATCCCACACAGGAGGACCGGCTGATCGGTTTGCGTCGCGCGACGTCTGGGCAGCCTTTGACTGAGGGCCAAACCTTCAGCTCTACATCCTTCGGATCAATAATCCCGATTGTCGTCAGCTCCCACAGCTACCTCGATGAGGCGCTCCAACTTACAGCGGCAGTCGTCGCCATGCCCAGGGGTAGCACGCCCGCAACGGTCCTGTATGGGCCATCGGGCTACAAACCACCGAACGGGCCCAACGACGCTTACACAACGGTGGCTCGCCTAAAGAGTGCGCCGATCCACAGCGCACTACTGCCCGTCGGCAAGCTGTATCCCCAGGTGTTGCACAGCCTTCAGGTCTCCGGCTCTAACGGGGGGGGGCTGATTCAGGAATATATTAGCGCCTCACAAGTGAAATACCACCGCCTGAAGAGCGGCTCCCTGCGGCCGCTCCCCGTATTTCCCAACCCCAAGACATTTGCACCCACCATAGAGATACTGAACCTACCCGCACCTATCGAAAACTCCAATCGAAACTATCGGACTTTGGTCCCTTATCCGGTGGTACTCAATAAGCTGTCCGTAGGAGCGGGTACGCTCCAGATGCAAGGTATTTTTGATCCGAGACGGCTGGCCCACCCGACGAATCTCGCTGAGGTACCTCTGACTGGCTACTACCCCCCGGTCGCCTTCGGGGCGAACGCCAAGAGCCGGCGACTGCTGGACGGAGGAGGCTACGGACCGACTCGCAACCTCGGAGGGCTGATCGCTGCTCCCCCCCTCATGCTGACGACCCTCACCGCGGCGCGAGGCTTCACGAGCAGCAAGTACTTCTCGGGAGGCAACCCCGCGGCACCGATAAGCGCGATACGGGTACGTATCGGCGGAGTAGCCACCTTGGATCGGGCCAGCGAGCTCAGAATCAGCTCCGTGGCCGCCAGCATCAAGCGGTTGACCGGCCTCACCGTAGATGTCGTACTGGGGTCCTCGCCTGCGCCGCAGGACATTGTTCTTACTACAGGGAACCCGTCGCGGGTAGAACTCACGCTGAGGCAGGGGTGGTCCCAGAAGGGAGCCGCTCTAGAGGTCTTGTCCTCGGTGAACAGCAAGACTGTGGCGTTGATCGTATTGCTCTTGATGGTCGGTTGCTTGATAGTGGTCAGTGCCAGCA
>JBOGSL010000385.1:0-4766 GCA_050695395.1 Chloroflexota bacterium
CCATGGTGATCCCGGCCGAGGGGCCGTCCTTGGGGATGGCGCCTGCCGGGACATGGATGTGGATGGCATGCTCCTCGAAGGCCGAAGCGCGAATTCCGAGCTCGCGGGCGCGCGAATGGACGTACGACATTGCGGCGCGCGCGGATTCCTGCATCACTTCGCCCAGCTGGCCCGTGAGGATGAAGTTAGCCTTTCCATCCATGAGCGTTACTTCCACTGGAATGACATCGCCACCCGCGTCGGTTACGACCAACCCGGTGGCTGCGCCCACTTCGTCGTTCTCCTCGGCCATGCCGTAGGCAAAACGCGGCGCTTTAAGGTACTTCGGGATCTCGTCTCGGGTAACAGTCTCCGATCCGAACCCATCCTGAGCGAAGCGACGGGCGATCTTCCGTAAGATCGTCGCCATTTCTCGCTCCAACTGTCGAACTCCCGCCTCCCGCGTGTATTCCTGCGCAATGAGACGGATTGCGTCCTCGTCGATCGAAACCTCCGCGTCTTGCAGTCCATGGAAGCGAAGTTGCTTCGGCTCGATGAATCGCTTGCCGATCTGCACCTTCTCTTCCTCGGTGTAGCCGGGAAGCTCAATGATCTCCATGCGGTCGCGCAGCGGAGCCGGAATGGTATGCAGCACGTTGGCGGTGGTGATGAAGAGCACGTTGCTCAGGTCGAACGTTACCTCGAGGTAGTGGTCGGCGAAGTCGGAATTCTGCTCCGGATCGAGCACCTCGAGGAGCGCGGCGGTGGGATCTCCTCGGAAGTCTGTGCCCACTTTGTCGATCTCGTCGAGCATGATCACCGGATTGTTCGATCCGGCCTGGCGAACCGACTGGATGATTCGGCCCGGCAAAGAGCCGATGTACGTGCGGCGGTGACCGCGAATCTCGGCCTCATCGCGTACGCCGCCCAAAGACATACGAGCGAACTTGCGGCCGAGGGCAGCGGCAACGGATTTGCCCAGGCTCGTCTTCCCCACGCCCGGCGGACCGACGAGACAGATGATTGGGCTCCTCAGCTCGGTGGCGAGTTTTCGCACCGCCAGATGCTCGAGGATCCGCTCTTTAACCATTTCGAGCCCGAAGTGATCGCTATCGAGCTGTTCTGCGGCCGCGTCGAGATCAAGCCGGTCCTCGGTGCTGGCGCTCCACGGCATTCCCACAAGCCAATCGAGGTACGTCCGAATAACGCCCACTTCCGGCGATGCGCCCGGCATGCGCTCGAGCCGGTCGATTTCCTTGAGAGCCTTATCCTTTGCCTGTTCCGGCATGGCGGCCTCTTCGACCTTCTCGCGCCACTGCTCGGCTTCGGCCTGCTCCGGCTCCATCTCACCCAGCTCGCGCTGAATTTCCTTCATCTGCTCGCGGAGCAGGTACTCCCGCTGCGTCTTGTCGATGTTCTTCTGGACCTCATCGCTTATCCGGCTCTTGAGCTGGAGCACCTCAACCTGCTCCGTCAGGATGGCGTTGGTTCGGCGCAGCCGCTCGGTGACGTCCAGCGTTGCAAGCAGCTCGCGCCGCTGATCGGCCTCCAGCTCCGGCATGTACCCGATCAAATCGGCCAGCCACGCCGGATCCTCAACATCTCGAACCGTGGCAAGGGCCTCCGCCGGCAGGTTTCCCCGCAGATTGATGTACGTGGTCATCAGCTCCTTCACGGAGCGCATCAGGGCGGTGAGCTCGCGCGAGCGGCCCGCTGTCTGCGGCACCGGCTCGACCTCGACCTCCAGGAACGGTTCTTCCCGCGAGTAGCCGAGCACGCGGACCCGCTCCTCGCCCTGCGCCAGCAACTGGACACTTCCGTCCGGTAGCCGGAACATGGGCCCCAGAGTTGCCAGCACTCCGATATCCATCAGGTCCTCGGGTCGCGGGTCCTGCACGGAAGCGTCGGTCTGCGTGAGCAACACGATCCGATGGGGCCTCACCTTGACCGCCATGTCGACGGCGACCAACGATGCCTTACGACCCACCTGGATGGGTTGCATCATTCGCGGAAAGACAACGGTCTCGTACAGAGGAAGCACCGGCAGGCGAATCACGCTATCCTCTGCCTTTTTCTTCCGCGGCGCTTTTGATTCTGTCATGATACATCCTGTTCTGACCGGTCGATAGCAGTCGCGAGTCTGAGAAGGGACAAAAGCCCCCGGATAGCAACACCGGGGGACCGTTCCGAGGCGCGCGCCTCACACTGCCCAAGGATACACTCGTTCTCGATCCGGTTGTCAATGGTCCAGGTCGATTCAGCTGATCTGAACGTGGCCCGCTCGACCCTCGCGCGCTTCGAGTTTGCCCACCACCGCGGCCAACATCTGCCCGGTTATGCTCGCCTCGAAGGCCGGCACTGCACCGTCGGGCAACGTGACAAGGAGGCCACCGGAAGTTTGCGGATCGGCCAACAAGCTCAACCACTCACTTCCGATGTCGCCCGCTACTTTCAGCTTCCCTCGGAGAGCATCAAGGTTGGTTTGGGTGCCGCCGGGGATGTGTCCGGCACGTGCAAGCTCGAGGGCGCCGGGTAGCAGTGGAACGGCGCTGACATCGATCTCGGCGGCGAGACCGGAAGCGCGCGCCAGCTCGCTCAGGTGGCCGAGCAACCCAAAGCCCGTGACGTCCGTGGCCGCATGTGCTCCAGCCGCCAGCATCGCTGTCGCTGCGTCGCGGTTGAGAGCAGACATCCATCTGATCGCCTCGTCGATGTCCCCCGGCGGTGCGGTTCGCTCTTTGCCGGCGGTGGCGATCACTCCCGTGCCGATGGGTTTCGTCAGGATCAATCGGTCTCCTGCCTTCGCCCCCGCCGAGGGCACGAAGCGGTCGGGAGACACCGTGCCGGTTACAGCGAGGCCGTATTTGGGCTCATCGTCTTCAATCGTGTGCCCGCCAATGATGCTGGCTCCGGCCTCTTGCACCTTGTCGCTTCCGCCCTTCAGAATTTCCTGCAAGATCGAGGAGGGCAAGCTCTTCAAGGGAAAGGCCACGATGTTCAAGGCGACTAAGGGTTGTCCGCCCATGGCGTAGATGTCGCTCAGGGCGTTCGCCGCCGCAATCTGGCCGTAGCTGTACGGATCATCGACTATCGGGGCGAAAAAGTCGACGCTCTGGATCAACGCGATCTCCGCATTGAGCTGATAGATCGCCGCGTCGTCGCCAAACGCCGCGCCGGCGAGTAGACGCTGATCCGCGGTTCGGGGCAAGTGGCGCAGCACGTGCGCCAGATCGGCCATGCCGGTCTTCCCCGCTCAGCCGGCGCAGCGCGCCAGATCGGTCAGTCGAATGTCATCGACCAATCTCTCACCTCCTTACCCCGCCGCGAGTCCCTGGCCGCGCATCCCCTTCTGGACCGCTTCGACCAGAGTGTCGGCGCCGAATTTTACGGGGTCGGTCGCCGGCAGTCCGGTGACGGTTTCAGCCTCCTGGATTGCGCGCGTTGTTTGCGCATCGTCTAGATCACGCGTGTTTAGCGCGATGCCGGCTACTTTCGCCGGCTTCACCCAGCCGGCCGCCCGTTCATAGATCCGGACCAGCTCGTCGAGAGGAGGGATGTCGGTGCCGTACTCCTCAATCGTCGATTGCCCCGCCAGGTGGACCAGGATCATGGCGTCCGGCGACGAGCCGTGCAGCAGAGAGAGCGTGACGCCCGAATACCCGGGGTGCAGCAGAGAACCCTGCCCCTCGACAAACACCCAGTCTGCATGTTCGGATGCTTCGTGAACCAAGCGCTCGGCCGCCCCGGCCATGAAGTCGCCGATAACCCGATCGATTGCAATGCCGCGTCCTTCAAGCATGATGCCGGTCTGGCCGGTGGCCACAAACGCCGCGTTCAAGCCTCGTTCGCGCGCTGACTTCGTCACCTCGAGCGCCGCGGTCATCTTTCCCGAGGCGCAATCGCTTCCGACGAACGTAATGACACGAGAGCCGGGTCTTCGAGGAAGCATTTCAGCCACCGACACGTCGTCCGGCGGGCGTCGCACATCGATCAGCCTTCCTCCGCCTTTTGCCGCGGCCGCGGCGAATTCGGCGTCGTCTCCGAGCATGTAGTGCAGTCCGCTGATGACATCGAGTCCCGCCGCTGATGCCTGCAAGATTTGCCGGCGCCACGCTGCCGGCAAGTCGCCGCCTCTCGGCGCGATGCCGATGAGCAGCGCCGTGGGGCAGAAGACCATCGCCTGCGAGATATCGGGCACGATCGGAGTTCCCGCTGCCAAACCGACAACCTGGTCGGTCGTCATGCCGGCATGCTGAGAATCGATAACGGCGACGACCTCGTCGGGCCGGTAGCGAAGCAGGCTCGTGGCCGTCTTGCCATGGTGGAAATCCAGCATGCCCTCCGCCAGAATGGCCAGCCGCCGCTCCATCATCCCCTCCCCATGTTTCGCGTCAGTATATTCCGCCGTCGGATCGGCGCGGTTAGCGTGGAGCGCTGCTCGGCGCGCGGTTGGATGTCCTTGCAGACGAAGCAGCGGGGACACGGCAGTGGTGTCGGCGCTGGTCCACATAATGGGTCATGTCGCGCAAGTCATAGGCGACGACCTCGTGGCGGCGCGGCACTTTGAAGAACGGCTCGCCATGTGCCGGCTGCTGGTGGAAGTAGAAGCGATGGCGCTTCTCCTCTACGATCTGGGAGCGCTCTGTTTACAACGAGGCGAGCTGGAGGCGGCCGAACCGCAGCTCCAGGGAGCGCTCGACCTATTTGGGCAGATGCAGGAGCGGCGCATCGGAGCGGCCACACTCGGAAGGCTCGGGGCTGTAGCGGTGGGGCAGGGACGCTATGAC
>JBOGSL010000386.1:0-6887 GCA_050695395.1 Chloroflexota bacterium
GCGCCATATCGAGCGGTTTGAGCTCCGGTAGCGGATGCCGCTGACGCCGGTACGCCAGCGCAAATCCCGCGTACAGGGCGTTGTACAGGGCAATTAGCAGCGCATAGTAGCCAAAGGGCTTCGGGGCGGCGAGCTGCCGCGTGGTTTCTTCTTTGACATCGTCTCTCGTGGTCATCGCTTCCTCCCGAAGCATCATCTGTGCCGGGGCTCGCCTCGATTAGAATTCCCGAGAGGAGAAGCAATGGACGTGGTCGTGGTGCGTCACCCCCTGGTCGAGACCTCGCTGGTGCATTTGCGCGATGGCTCGACGGGCACGGACGCTTTTCGGCGCCACGCGCGCCTCCTCACCTTGATCCTGGCTCTTCACGTACTCCAAGACTTGCCCACGCTGGATGTCGAGGTCGAGACACCGCTAACCAAAGCCGAGGGCAAAGTAGTCGATCGGCCGGTGATCTTTGTGCCGGTCCTTCGGGCCGGCCTTGCCATGCTGGATGCAATGAGCGACTTCGTTCCGGGAAGCAAGGTGGGCTTCGTAGGGCTGGAACGCGACGAAGACACCGCGCGGGCGCACAACTACTACCAGAAACTACCGTCGCAGCTAGCCGGTGCGGAAACCATCATCCTCGATCCCATGCTCGCCACGGGAGGGTCGGCGGATGCCACGACCTCCCTCCTCGAGGACAACCGCGCGAACCACATCCGGCTGGCCTGCATTGTTGCCGCGCCGGAAGGGATCGAGCTCTTACAGCGGCGTCATCCCGCTGTCCACATTTACACGGCCAGCATCGACCACGGACTCAACGATCGGAAATTTATCGTCCCAGGACTGGGCGATTTCGGCGATCGTTACTTCGGCACCACCTGACCAGAAGGGCGGACTATCAGCGTCCGCGCCGTCGTCTTGATTCTCGCGTTTGGCCGCGATTTGAAGGGCGGCATCGGGCGAAGCCCAGTGTGCCGCGGCCGACGCGGACGTGCCGGGCGGCAGGACTGCTTCGCGCTCCGGCCCTACGCCATGGTCACGGTCACAGACCTTCTCGAGCAGTTTAACGTCCACTTCCCGGCTCACTGGAAGACCGTGACAGGCAGGAAAAAGAACACGATTGCCGCCATGGCGTAGAGGGCCAGCAACTGCGCTCCTTCCAACCAGTTGGTCTCCCCGTCCTGGGCAACGTACGTGAAGATCAGTACGAGCAGCGCCAGAATCGCTATCTCTACCGGACTGAACACCAGCGTCAGGTGGTGACTGAGAAGGCTGATAAGCACGATCAGCGGGGCCACGAACGTGGCAATCTGGATGGAGGAGGCGGACGCGATGCTTACGGACAGATCTAACCCTGTATCACGCCCCGATTCCGGCCGGATACCGCCTCGCGACCACGCGAAGCGAATCGCCGCATATGCCTCCGCCACGTTCCCCGCGTTTGCGATGATAATGATCCCAACGAAGACCTGGGTCCAGCCGAGTACGTGCGTTACCGGATTCACGCTTCCCGTCAGAATATCGGTGATGGGAATCAGCAGCGCCGTAGCGCCTCCCAGGGCAAACAGGCTGAACCAGGGTGGCCAGGTGACGGTTTCTTCTTCCCGCGCCTGTTCTTCCAGAGTTCGAGTTTGTACGGTGGTGCGTGCCATGAAGTCCTGTCCCCCTTGCACTCGGAAGATGCTGAAGACCACATAACTGCTGTAGGCCAGAAGCAGAACAAGGGCAACGCCGACACTCACCTGAAGGATGATGTTGGAACTGGTGGTCGAGCGGCAGGCGGTCCCGCCGCACATCACGAGAGCACCAACCGAAGGGAACACGATGGCGCCGACGGTCAGCATCATCAAGACGCTGTGGTGCCCGGCCTCGTAACGATTAAACTGGGGGCGGCCGAATCTCAATCCGGCGATGACGTAACAGAGGCCGATGATGAGCGCCGAGTTGCTCATCAACGCTCCCACGATGGTGGCCTTCACGAGCGGAATCAATCCGCGTTGCACGCCAAACACGCCCACTAGCAGATCCGGGGCATTGCCGAACGTGGCGTTGAGCAGACCGCCGATCCGCCCGCCGACCCTCGCGGCCAATCCCTCCGTCGCCGCCCCGACGTAGGCCGCAAGCGGAATGATCGAGATCACCGAGAGGAAAAACTGCAGTGCGGGAGGCCAGTTGAGCTGAGAGGCCACTATGGTAAGCGGCGCGAACAGCAGCAGGGCGCCCATAACGCGCTGCTCGGTCGAGAAGGCCGGCATCTTAGCTCGTTAGGTACTGTCCGAGCTTACGAGCCCGGATGCCGAGAAAGAGCGGGATCTCACGCCGCGCGGCAGCCGCCGCCTTGTTCGTTCTCTCCTCGCCGCCCAGTCCGTAACCCGGGACTTCGTCCATGCGATCCACCAGCAGCCCGTTGTCGCCCAGCAGATTTACATACGCTTCGATTGGTCGGTGGAAGCTTCGCGTCACGCCCTTTTGTTCTTTCCCCGGGTACGCCTTCATGGGCACGGGCAGAGGAGTCTTGTACCGGTCCACCCGTCGATACATGAGCTTTCGCCCTTCGTCCCAACCCCAACCGCTCTGTCGTGGAATGCGAAACGCCGGATGCGTGAGCAAGATGACGGTCTTGCCCGCCGGTTTGAGAGCCCATGCGGCGCCCGCCAGCACAGGCTCGAGTGGGTCCATGTCCTGCAGGCTAAGCAAGAACACCACCGCGTCGAAGCTGGCGGCGTCCAGTTCGTCCATCTCCGGGATGCGGCGCGCGTCACCCAGCAGGAACGTGCCTTGTTTTCCGTGCCGTTGGCGAGCCATTTCTAGCAGCCGTGGGCTCGCGTCGATCCCCACGAATCGGCCACCCTTACGCGCTACGAACTGCGCCAGAACTCCTTGTCCGGCGCCTACATCCAGCACGCGATCTCCCGACTTCAGATCCAGCAATCGCATCACGGCCGGTATCGCCACCCGCTGGTGGTGCTCGCTTCCGCCCTCGCCTACCCAGCCGTCGTACCAGCGAGCCAGAGCATCCCAGCTGGTGGGAGCCGCCGGCCGTCGCCGGCGAGGTGCGTAACGCTTCTCTCTCACCACCTCAGTCTAGCCGCGCCGAACGTTCCGAGTTGAGGCGAACTTGCCGGAGATACGGGCCGAACGCCCCCGGAATGATCTCTTCTCCCTTCAGTAGCGTTGAGAGATGACGGGCTCGGTAAGACATATCTCCCCCTAAGCGCGAATCAATGCAACCGCAAACCCCGCAATCAGAATCACCACCAACACCGACGTGATCATCGCGAACGACGACACTCGGTACCGTAAGAACGAGCCAAGCGCAATGAGCACCCCGGCCAGGGGCGACGCGAAGAGGAGTAAGATTCCTAGATCGAGCACGGCTCTCCCCTGGCCCGCGAACAGGTCTGCGGGAACGCGATCAAGTGGCAGTACATGGCGCACATCCACCCCCTGCTCGGCCGTGACGATGAGCCCGATAACCATCATCGCCACGCTCAGCAACAGGCCGCCGAGCAGTGTTCGGCCGACGGCGAGGTCGATCCGATCTTCCGTCGTCATCACCCGATTCCGAAGACGCGCAGGACCATCTGGATCGTGTACGCCACCAGAACGACCGTGAAAAAACGGCGTAGCGCGACCTGGCTGATCCGCGAAAGGACCCGCGATCCTACCTGTGAGCCCAGAAACACGCCCAGCGTGACGGGCACGGCGAGTGATGGGTCGACGAATGAAGGGCGGTGATTGTAGTAGACAAAGGCGCCCGCCATAGCGGTGATGCCGATAATGTAGGTGCTGGTGGCAGCGGCTACCTTGATAGGTGCTCGCATCACGAGGCTCATCACCGGAACCTGGATGATGCCGCCCCCAACCCCCAGCATGCCCGATATCAAACCTGCCAGCGCTGAGGCACCGACGCCGAACGGTACACCGAGTATTCGGTAACGAACCGCTTCTCCGGTCGACGGCTCCAGATACTCACCCTTAAACTGCAGACCCCGGTCTTCCGTTTCAACTGTCGCAGCCGCCGCAGGCGCCGCCCCACCTCGAACCACCATGCGGTAGGCGCTCGCTAACAGAACCAGTGCAAACACGGCGGCCAGCACTCGCGCGCTTACATGGGTCGCTACCAGCGCTCCAACCACCGCTCCGGGCGCGGTCGCCAGGGCGAGCAGCAGCCCCAGCCGTATGTCTGCCAGGTGTTGACGCACGTAGCGGTTACCGCCGCCCAACGAAGTGGCAATAACGGCGATGACGCTGGCCGCGATTGCGGTCTTCAGGGGAACGAAGAGGAAGAGAGTGAGCGAGGGGATGATGAACAGGCCCCCGCCGATTCCCAGCACCGAACCGAAGGCCCCGGAGACCAGCGCGATCAGGAACGCGAAGAAGCTGGGCAGCGGATCCACACTTGTCTCCCGCGAGCCGATGGCTCATCCTATCAGGCCCCCGATGATATGATCGGGAACGGCGCGGCTTAGGGCCACGGCGGGTAGAAAGGCCGGTCTCCTGAGCATATTTGCCGTCGCCAACCAGAAGGGCGGCGTGGGTAAAACAACCACGGTCGTCAATCTCGGCGCCTACCTCGGCGCTCTCGGAAGCAGAGTCTTACTGGTGGACTGTGATCCCCAGGCCAACTGCAGCGGCCTGCTCAACGGCGACGCGCCGGCGGCCCACCTTGGCGACGTGTTGACCGGTGCCGTAGAGATAGGTGAGGCCGCCACGCAGACCGACATAAAGGGCGTGGAGCTGTTGTCTTCGGCTCCGACCCTGGCTGGACTAGAAGTCGAGCTGATGGATGTTGCGGCTCCAGGCATGCGACTGAAAGAGGTGCTCGGTCCAGAAGCGGATCAATACGATTACGTATTGCTCGACTGTCCGCCCTCGCTTGGTGTCCTTACCGTCAATGCTCTTGTGGCGGCCGATGCCGTCCTCATTCCGGTGCAGTGCGAATATCTCGCCCTCGAGGGCCTGGCTCGCTTGCTTGACACGCTCGACCGCGTGCGGGATCAGTCCAATCCTTCTCTCCGCATCTTCGGGCTCGTCATGACGATGTACGATGGTCGGACGCTGCTCTCCCAGCAAGTGGCCGCCGAGGTGCGGCGCCACTATCCCACCCTCACGTTCGACTCCATGATTCCTCGCAACGTGCGACTGAGCGAAGCTCCCAGCTTCGGCCAATCAATCCTGCAATACGATCCCTATTCCCGTGGCGCGGAAGCGTACCAGGCTCTGGCCATGGAAGTGGCGGCTCGTGCCCCGCGTTTAGCGGCAGCGCATGGCTCTTCGTAAGAACCGGCGAGGGCTAGGCCGCGGACTCGACACGCTCCTGGCGGCAGGACCAACCCCTGGGGTACGCGAGCTCGACCTGGCCCAGATCGAGCCCAATCCTACCCAGCCGCGTCAGCACTTCGAACGCAAGTCGCTGGATGAGCTGGCCGAGTCGATCAAGCTGCATGGGCTGGTTCAACCGCTGGTAGTCTCGGCCGTTGGAGATGAGCGGTACCGACTCATTGTCGGCGAGCGCCGCTGGCGCGCTTCCCGGATAGCAGGCCTGACTCGGGTTCCGGCGGTCATTCGTGACGTCAGTGACCGGAACGCGCTCGAGCTTGCCTTGATCGAAAACGTCCAGCGAGCCGATCTCAACCCATTGGAGGAAGCGACCGCCTACCAGCGATTGATGGAAGACTTTGGCCTCTCTCAGCAGGAAGTGGGCGAGCGGGTAGGCCTGAGCCGGGTAGCGATTGCCAACCGGCTACGCTTGCTGGCTTTACCGCCGACGGTGCAGCGATCGCTGATAGAGCGTCGCATCAGCGAGGGCCACGCCCGGGCCTTGCTGGCATTACCGACGGACCAGCAGCGGCTCGCAGCGCTCGAGCGGGTGGAGCGCGATGGCCTGAGCGTGAGGCAGACCGAAGGGCTAGTACGGAAGATACTGGAGACTCGCGAACCCCAGACTCTCCCCCCGGTCGATCCGGATCGTAACCGGCTCGAAGAGGATCTCAGCCGGTCGCTGGGCACCAGGGTCGCACTGCAGCAGCGTAACCGTGGCGGCCGCATCGTCATCGAGTATTACTCGGACGATGAATTCCAGACCCTGTACGACCGCCTGGTGCAGTAGGTGCGGGTAACAGTCTTTGGCTCGGCCCGCACCGGTGAAGGCACGCCGGAGTACGCGGTAGCCCGAGAGCTAGGCCGTTTGCTGGCAGGACGTGGCGATGTGGTGGTCTCCGGGGGTTACGGCGGCGTGATGGAAGCGGCAAGCCGCGGTGCGCGAGAAGCGGGCGGCCAGGTGGTGGGAGTGACCGTCGCTCCCTGGATCGGCCGCCTCGAGCCGAACGTATATCTCTCCGAGGAAATCAGCGCCGAGAACCTCTTGAGCCGGCTGGAAGCTCTGGTGGAAAGCGACGCGTTGATAGCCCTGGACGGAGGAGCCGGGACGCTGCTCGAAGTCGCCTTGGCCTGGAATCTCCGCCAGATGAGCCTGATGCCGGTGAAGCCGATAATCTTGCTCGGAAAACGCTGGTCCGCTTTGCTGGAAAGCTTCCGTGCCACCCTTATCATCGACGAGCAAGACCTCGATCTGCTCACGCTAGCCGACACTCCCGCCGGAGCCGTTGCAGCCCTCGAAACGTCGTCGTCTCAGTCCGGACAGTTCCGCGGCTGACCGAACCGACAAGCGCCGGCAAACGGCTGTATCGGCGCGGTCCGGCCCTACGATTCGGGAGATCACCGCCCAAGCGCGCCTATGATAAATCGTTCCGGCCGCCCGTGCTGGCCGGCTAGAAGAGTCGTTCATGTCCCACAAGCCACAGCTGCTCCGTCCTCCTCGCTGAGTCGGGTCTGATCTCCACGCCCTAGGTCCTGGATCGCATCACGCGGTCCCGCGCTTCTCCCTGTCTTACGTCGGCGT
>JBOGSL010000387.1:0-3222 GCA_050695395.1 Chloroflexota bacterium
TGCTTGCCTTCGGCGGGCTGACGGTGACGCAACGCGGTGCGAAGCCGGCGAGCGCATACGATCTCCTGCGGCAAGCCATGGCGGCATCTTTTCCCTCCTCCGGTTCATCTCGAGTTACCTACACCTCCCTTCCCTGGTACAAGTTGCCAAAGGCATCGGTTGCCTACGCCGGCCGCCACGAGGTGCTGGCCCGTTGGTTCGTGCGGGACGCGACGCATTTCCGCATCGTCATGCAGGTGGTGAAGCCGGTGCTCGAGTCCGGCACGGAGACGGTCGTGGTCAATGGACGGAGCTTTTCCGCCTACGATCGAAGGACAGGCGCCGCATGGCATTCCACGATTCCGGCGAGCGCACTCCCAGGCGCAGAGTCGTATCTCTTCGGCCTCTTTACAACTGGTGAATTCGGCAGCCCCCAAGCCGTATCCAGCCCCGCCACCTCTATCCGGGCGTTCCTCCACCTTGTGCGGAAAAATGCCTCCGACTTTGGCGGCTCGGTGCGGCTGCTGGGGCAGACCCATCTTCTTGGGCAGCCGGTAGACATCGTCGATTATGGTCCCCTGCGCGTCACGGCCTGCGTGCGCTACGGAGCGGGGCGCTCGCCCAACGGCGCCCGGCGCTGCCTCCAGGGGCATGGAGTTGGGCGGGCCCGCGTCTGGATCAACAGCCATCACCACCTGATCCTGCGCTATCGAGAGTACGGACTGCTGGCTCAGAGTTCGGTCATCCAAACCAACTTCCGGTATCAGGTCACGTCAATTCATTTCCCCGCGAGCGCGCCGAGGAGGAAACTGAGCGCACCGCACCCCGCGGGGCAACGGCGGCCCTGGGGATCCTTTGGAAGGACTGAGAGCGGGAACGGCGTGTTCTTGCCAGTAGCGGCCTTCGCACCGATCTGCTCAGCCGGGCCCGGGTGGCACGAGATCGATCAGAGTCCCATCGCGGATATAGGTCCGCTGTCCAACCGGGTCGAGACCGACGCGCTCTTCACAGCCGGTTCGCCGACACGCGCTCGTGGCTTCCAATCGAGCCCCTACCTCTTAGTCCAGGAGCGTGTCCGCGTCAGCGGACTGCCGACACGTTTCAAGCGGGAAAAAACCACCACTGCCGGCGGACGCTCGGTGCGGACCGGCACGTACACGGACGGGCAGCACTGGCTTGCCTTCCAACATGGATCCCTATCGATCGTGCTGTCCACAAATGCACTGACGACGAAGCAGCTTCTCTTGTACGTGGATCGCCAGATGTGCAGCCCACTGCCGTAGGCAACAACTTCCGCGACGGGGTCGTTGAGTTGGAGTGGCTCCTGTCGGGGAATACAGCCTTCTATTAGGAGGCTTCGGCGGGAGGAGCAGCCTCCACGAGAAACTCGACCGCGACCCTTAAGCCCTGCCCCGCTTTCGGTGATCGAGGATGCGCTTGCGGAGGCGGATGTTGTGCGGGGTCACCTCGACCAGCTCGTCGTCCTGGATGAAATCCAGGGATTGTTCGAGGCTGAGTATCGTGGCGGGGGTGAGCCGGATCAAGATGTCGGCGGTTGAAGAGCGAACGTTGGTCTTTTTCTTGTCTGTGCAGACATTGATCACGATGTCATCGCCTCGGGCGTTGAGGCCGACGATCATTCCGCCGTACACCGGCGTGCCCGCTTCGACGAACGTCGTGCCACGCTCCTGGGCGTTGGCCAGCCCGTAGGAGACGGCCTGGCCCGCCTCGAGGGCGACGAGCGTGCCCATGCGGTAGCTACTGATGTCGCCCGCCCACGGGCGATAACCCAGGAAGAGACTGTTCATCAAGCCGTTGCCGCGAGCGGCGGTGAGGAACTCGCCACGGAAACCGATCAAGCCTCTGGTCGGGATGGTGAACTCCATCCTCACCTCGCCGTTGTCCTCGGTGCGCATGTTCGTCATGGTTCCGCGCCGGTTCGCCATCGCCTGCGTAATGAAGCCGACGTAGCTTTCATCGGTGTCGATCACCAGCTGCTCGAAGGGCTCGTGCGTCTGGCCGTCCACATCACGGGTGATGACCTCCGGCCGCGAGACTTCAAACTCGTAGCCTTCGCGGCGCATCGTCTCGATCAAGATGGCCAGATGCAGCTCGCCCCGGCCCGAGACCAGGAAGCTGTCGGCCCTCTCGGTGTCTTCTACCCGTAGAGCCACATTGGTCAGCAATTCTCGGTAGAGCCGCTCGCGAAGCTGGCGAGACGTCCCCATATCGCCCTCGCGGCCGGCGAACGGCGAGGTGTTCACACCGATGGTCATCCGGACGGTCGGCTCCTCCACCTCGATTCGTGGCAGGGCCTCCGGCGTCGCTGCTGTGGCGATCGTCTCGCCGATAGCGGTGTCCTCGATGCCGGTCAGAGCCACCATATCTCCCGCCTCGGCGACCTCCACCGGCAGCCGCTTCAGCCCGTCGAAGGTATAGACACCCATGACCTTCGCCTGCCGGCTGGACCCCTTGGCCCCAACCACGGTCACCAGGTCTCCCGGGCTGACTTTGCCCCGGAAGATGCGGCCGATGGCGATGCGCCCCTGGTACGAATCGTAGCCGAGGGTCGTGATCAGCATCTGGAGATCGCCTTCGGTGATCTCGGGCGGCGGCACGGTATGCAGGACGGTCTCGAAGAGCAAGTGGAGATCGGTCTCTGGATGCGCCAGGTCACTCATGGCGATACCCTGCTTGGCGATCGCGTAGAGAACCGGAAAGTCTAGCTGGTCGGGATCGGTGGCCAGATCGAGGAAGAGATCCTGCGTCTGCTGAAGGACTTCGGACAGGCGCGAGTTGGGGCGGTCGACCTTGTTGATCACCACCACCGGCTTCAGACCAATCTCGAGAGCCTTACGCAGGACAAAGCGAGTCTGCGGCATCGGGCCCTCTGCCGCATCGATCAGCAGCAGGCAGCCGTCGGCCATGTTCAGGACCCGCTCGACTTCCCCTCCGAAATCGGCATGGCCCAGCGTGTCGATGATGTTGATCTTGACGGATCCATAGTGCACGGCGGTGTTCTTGGAGAGGATGGTGATCCCCTTCTCACGCTCGAGATCGTTGGAATCGAGGATAAGGGAACCTACCTGCTCGTTCTGGCGGAAGATGTTGCTCTGCTTGAGCATGGCGTCCACCAGGGTGGTCTTGCCGTGGTCGACGTGGGCCACGATGGCCACGTTGCGAATCTTCTGACGATCGATCATGTGGGGGTTTCGGCGCGGGGAAGCGCGCGGACTTTCAGTA
>JBOGSL010000388.1:0-3105 GCA_050695395.1 Chloroflexota bacterium
CTGATAAAGGACCTGTTCAGTCTTTAGGAAGCCCAGAGCCGGACCCCCCGCAATCAGCTCGACATTCACGCCGGTCGAATTGCCAGTGCGCGGATCAACTAGTGCGCTGGTGTAGGTCTTCGACGACGCGTCGATCGCCCCGCCGGGCGCTGCCAACTGGTAATAGGGGCCGAGTTCTACCTCCGGCGTCCAGTACAAAGCGATTCGCACCGGATTCGGACAGATGCCAACCAGGCTACTCGCTGACGGCGCCGTTTGGCCCGGTGCCGTGGAGCCGCTGGTCTGGGTTGCATGGCTTCCCGTTGAGGAACTGCAAGCCGCGGCGAGAAAGCTGATGCTCGTAAGCAGCGCCGCACCAGCAGTGCTCAGCCGCATGCGTCTGCCTTTTCCGTTGATATGTTTCACAGCGCTACTCCTTCCATTTACCGACTGTGAGGGTTGCTACGAGAGAGAAGACCCAGAAGACGACGACACCCAGGAACGATGAGAGGATAATGGCACCGAACAGCTGTGCGCTATCGAGGTTTGAGACGTACACGTTTAGGAGGATCCCCAGGTCGGTTGGACCCTTTTGGAAAAAGAACCCCCCGACTATCTCGCCGATGACACTCAGACCAGCGGAGATTCGGAAACCGGCGAGGATGGCAGGAAGCGCTGCGGGAAGGTCAAGTTTCAACAGTTTCGCAAATCGGCCTGCCTGGTGCAGGAGAAACAAGTCTTGCTGCGGCGCAGTGGGGCTGCGGAGGCCAAAGTGGGCGTTCGCGCTGATTGGGAAGACTGAGATGAGGACGCAAACGACTATCCGGGCGCTAGAGCCGAAGCCCATCCAAAAGCCGATCAGCGGCACGATGGCCAAGATGGGGATCGTCTGGAGGACTACCAGGTAGGGGTAAAGCGCCCGTTCGAGGGCGCGAGTCTGACTCATGATGATGGCGAAGAGCAGGCCCGCGCCAGCGGCGATACCTAAGCCGATCATGGAGATCTCCGCCGTCGTCCCCAGGGCCTTGAGGAGGGTTACCAAGTTGGAGCCGGTCAAAAAGGCATTGGACACAACGACGTGGAGCGGGGGTAACAAGAATCTCCGCGGCCGGTCCAGAACCAGGTAGGAGACGGCGTACCACACCCCGATGACGATTCCGAGTACTATTGCTGGGCCGACGGTGGCTCGAAGAGCGCGCACCATCCACCCGGGGCGGGTACTCGCCAAGCGGCTGGCGGATGCGACTGGCTGGTCCGTACCACCAAGCGGTGTTTGCGGTACGCCAGATGGGAGTGCGGGTGTAGCTGTCGTTACGTCTCGGGGGCGGTCCGCGCTCATCGGGCGCTTGCCTGAGCGAGGAGCGAGGACAGCTGACGGGCTCGTTCAATGAACCCGGGCTCGTAGAGGAGCGGCTCGCTGCGAGGGTAGGGGAACGGCAAGTCGACGGTGCCGAGGATCCGCCCAGGCCGAACGGTCATGACCACGACCCGGTTGGCTAGGTAACAGGCTTCCGAGATTGAGTGGGTGACGAATACGCCAGCAAAGCGCTCCTGGCAGTAGAGACCCATGAGCTGATCGTTGAGGAGCTGGCGGGTGATTTCGTCGACGGCCGCGAATGGCTCGTCGAAGAGGAACAGGCGCGGCCGGAGGAGCAGGGAGCGGGCTAAGGATGCTCGCATTCGCATCCCACCAGACAGAGCTTTCGGGTACTTGTCCTCAAAACCGGAGAGGCCCACGGCGTCGAGCGCAGCGCGGGCCCTATGACGTCTCTCCGAGCCGCGCATGCCGTGCAGCTCTCCGAACATCTCAACGTTACGGAGCACGGTGCGCCACGGAAGCAGCGTGGGATCCTGGAAGACATAGCCGATCTCCCGCCTCTGGCATTCGATAGTCCCACTTGTGGGCGACAGCAGGCCGGAGGCCAGACGTAGCAGCGTTGACTTTCCGCAACCAGAAGGGCCGATTAGGGCCACCATCTCCTCCCGCTGGACGACCAGATCGACGGAGTCGAGTACTTCGGTCCCGTCGCCAAAGGTGAGGGAAACCTGCCGCATTCGCAGGGCAGGAGCGTCCTCTGCAGCCGTACCCCCTGGGAGGTGTCCGAGCGTCACGCTGCCGTTGTTGAATACGGCCACGTTTCCCCCGACCCGCCCCTCTAGTCGTTCTGCGTCACTACGGGGCGGCCGGTCTCATAGGCCCTTTGGGCCATCAGTGCCACCTCGAGACTCTGCAGCGCCTGCTCGCCAGTCACAAGAGGTTCATCGTCCGAGGTCACGGCGCGAGCGAACGCTTCAAGTTCGGCTCGAATGGCCCCACCGGTGACGCCCCCAACCACCGGCCAGTACACCAGATCAGGAAACTTCCATCCTTCGCCTTCATCGCAAGCCCTAACAAGCATGGGGTGCAGATCGGCATAGACGGCTCCGGCGGTCCCCATCACCTCCATACGCACATCGGCGTAAGGGTGCCACGTGTTCGGCGTATGCCAGCCGGCCCAGCGGTAGGGCAGCGCCCACCCGCAGTCGATCACTGCCAGAGCGCCGGTCTCGGTGGTTAGCGTCACAATCTGCCAGTCTGGCTGACCCCATTGCTGATGGACTACCTTCTCGACCGACTTGCAAGATACCTCCACGATCTTCGGAAAACCTGTGTACCACAGAAACAAGTCGATGTCGTGAATGGCGATCTCGAAAATGGGCATGACTCTGCCAGCCTTGAGGTCAGCGAAGCTCCGGTCACCTCGGCGCTTGGCGTACACATAGCTCACCTCGCCCAGTGTTCCGCCGTCGATGGCCTCCTCCACCTGCGCGTATCCGAGAGCGAAGCGGCTCTCGAACCCCACGGTCAGCCTGACTCCGGCGGCTCGAGCCGCGGCGACGATCGCCTTCCCATCCTCGACCGTAGTCGCGATGGGCTTCTCCAGGAGCACGTGTTTGCCGGCCCGTGCGGCCTTCACCGCGGGCTCCCGGTGGAACGCTTCGGGGGTGACAATGCTGACCGCGTCGACGTCGTCCCTGGCAAGGGCACTTTCGATCTCCGTGAAGGCCTCGGCTCCGTGCCTGCCGGCCACTTCCGCGGCGCGGGTCCCGTCGGTGTCGACCACGGCGACGAGCGACACGCCGGGG
>JBOGSL010000389.1:0-6793 GCA_050695395.1 Chloroflexota bacterium
GTCTCATAGAGATCGACGGCGGGCTCCCACATCTCCGGCTCGAGGCGGGCCATCCTGTCGCGGCCGAGGGCCGCTCCTCTCAGCCCCGTGATCTCCAGCTCGTATCGCACCATGACTAATCAATCACCTAAAAACGAAAGGTACTGCAGGCTTTGGGCCATCGGCCCGATTACGAGCTCGACATGGTCCATGCCAGCCCGGCGATGGTGCCGACTCCCACGCCGGTGGCTCCCTTGGGAGCGTAGGGCTTGGTCTCGCCGAGGAAGGCGGTGCCGGCGATATCCATATGAGCCCACTCGGCTCCCTTGGCGAAATCGCTCAGAAACGCCGTCGCGTTCAAAGCTCCGGCCGCCCGTCCTCCAGTGTTCTTGATGTCGGCGAGCTCGCTGTCCATAGCCCGCCTATATTCGTCGTACAGCGGCATTGGCCATGCACGTTCCAGCCCCGTATCGGCTGCCGCCACGACGTTCTCTACCCAGGATTGCGGCTTGCCCGCCGTCAGCGTCGCTGCGTGACCGAGTGCGACCACCGCGGCTCCGGTGAGCGTGGCGAAGTCAACGATGTGAGTTTCGTGCTCGCTCACGGCGTAGGACAGCACGTCGGCCAGGACGAGCCGGCCCTCCGCATCGGTGTTCAGGACTTCGATGGTCTCGCCGTTCATGGCCGTGAGCACATCGCCCGGCCGCATGGCCCCGCCTCCCGGCATGTTCTCGGTTGATCCGATGTAGCCCGTCACGCAGATATCCTTCGGCGTGAAGCGAGCGATGGCGACCATGCCGCCGATCACAGCCGCGGCGCCGCTCATATCGCTCTTCATCGACTCCATGCCCTCGGCTGTCTTCAGCGACAGGCCACCGCTGTCGAAGGTGAGGCCCTTGCCAACCACTGCCAGCCGGTGCTTCGCCGACTGGTCGCCGTACCGCAGCACGATCAGGCGCGGAGGCTCCTTACTTCCGGCGGCCACTCCCAGAAGCGAGCCCATCGACTTGGCCCTCATATCGTCTTGATCCAGCACGTTAAATCCGAGCTGGTACTGCTTTGCCAGATCGCTCGCCCGAACCGCGAGGCTCGAGGGGGTAATTTCGTTTGGCGGGAGGTTTACTAAATCTCGAGCGATGGCCCGTGACTCGCCCATGATTTCGCCCAGCCGGGCTCCATCGGCGATCTGCTGGCCCCTCGTTGACACAAGGGTAAGCTTGTCGAGATGACGCGACTCCTCATTGTGGGTCTTGAGCAGTCCCGCATCGTATGTGCCGTAGACCGCCCCCTCCGCGGCCGCGTGTCCGAAGCCGAAGGCAGGCACCACTCCTCGATCGGCTACCGAAAGCGAGGTATAGCCGGAGCCCGTGAGGAGGCGGGATCCGGTGGCGACCACACGCATGAGGCGAAGTGGTGTCATTTCTTCGCGTTTCTCCGCGCCAACCAGCAGCATGCCCGGTTTGCCCTGTTCCGGCCGGATCAACGCCGTCTGGTAGAGCGTGGCACGGGCTTCCCCCCGCTGCAGCATGCCGGGTAGGGAGTCGTGCACGGACGCGCCTGGAAGATCGCCCGCCGTTTCTCCCTCGAAAAACGGTACGATCAGTACCGAGTCGTCGGGGGCTCGCTCGGATTGGCCGACGTTAATATCGACACTCATGCCGCGATCAGCCCGAGCTCGCGTCCCACCGTCCCGAAAGCGGCCAATGCTTGCTCCAAATCCTCCGGGGTGTGCTCCGAAGTCACAATTGTCCGGACGCGCGACTTCGCTTCCGGAACCGTTGGATAGCCGATTCCCTGCGCGAAGACGCCTTCCTCGAAAAGTCGATCGCTCAGCCGCATTGCCTTCTCCCCCTCGCCTGTGATGACCGGCGTGATCGGGCTTTCGCTCTCGCCCGTATTCAAACCTAGCTCTTGCAGACCTGATTTGAGTGTCCGCGCATTGTCCCAGAGGCGTTCGATACGCTCGGGCTCGTCCAGCAGAACATCCAGCGCCGCGACGCAGGCGGCGGCGACGGCCGGGGGATGCGAGGTGCTGAAGAGAAACGGGCGGCCCTTGTGGATCAGCAGGTCGCGAATGCCCTGCGTCGAGGCGACATAGCCGCCCAGCACGCCGATGGCCTTGGAGAGGGTTCCCACCTGCACGTGAACCCTACCGTTGAGACCGAAGTGATCGACGGTGCCGCGCCCGTTCCGTCCGAAGACACCGCTGGCGTGGGCGTCATCGACATACACCATCGCTCCGTACTGCTCGGCCAGATCGACGATAGCGGGAAGCGGTGCGACGTCGCCGTCCATGCTAAAGACGCCGTCGGTGATGATGAGCTTTCGGCGCGCCTGCTGCGTGTCCTTCAGGACCTGCTCCAGGCCCTCCATATTCTTGTGAGGGAAGACTTTCCTGGCCGCCTTCGCCATGCGCACGCCGTCGATGATGCTGGCATGATTGAGCTCGTCGCTGATGATCACGTCGCCCTCGCCCACCAGCACCGGAATGACGCCGCTGTTGCAGGTGAAGCCGGATTGGAAGACCAGGGCGGCTTCGGTGTGCTTGAAATCGGCCAGCCGCCGCTCCAGCTCCTGGTGCAGCTCCATCGTTCCCGCGATCGTCCGCACGCTGCCGGAGCCGGCCCCGTAGCGACGCGTGGCTTCGAGCGCGGCATCGACCAGCCTTGGGTGCGTGGTTAATCCGAGATAGTTATTCGAGGAGAGGTTCACCACCTCCCGGCCGTCGAAGGTGGCCCGCGCCTCTTGCGGGCCCTGCAGGTCTCGAAGCTGCCGGAACAAGCCCTTGCTCCGAAGCTCGTCCAACTCCTCGTCGACGAAACCCAATACGTCTGTAGCGGTTGTCATGGTTGTCCTTTCATTCCACGTCCTCACGCCGCGGCCGCAACACCACCTTGCCACTTTCTCCTCGTTCCACCAGATCGAACGCTCGCGTGAAGTCCTCGAGTGGGAGCTGATGGGTGATGATCGGCGACAGGTCCATGCCCGATTCAAGGAAGCCCCGGGTCTGGTACCAGGTCTCCCAGATCCGGCGGCCGCTGATGCCGTGCACCGTCGCGCCTTTGAAGATGATGCCGTCGGCCAGGTCCAGCTCCACCGGGCGCGAGGGGATTCCAAGCATGGAAATGTGTCCGCCGTGGCGAAGTCCCGTCAACGCCTGCGCGATAGCCCCGGCATTTCCCGACATCTCCAGTACCACGTCTACGCCCTCGCCTTCGGTCTCCTCCATGATGCGGTGCACCACGTGATCCTGTGCGGGATCGAGCACGACGTCCGAACCCATCCGCCCGGCCAGATCGCGCCTATGTCGGCTCGGTTCGATGGTGATGATCTTGGCAGCGCCGGAGGCGCGAGCCACCGGCACAGCGAACAGACCGATGGGACCGGCGCCGAAGATCGCCACGCTGGCTCCGGGCAAGGGCGCGGCCAAAGCCGTATGGACGGCGTTGCCCATGGGCTCCTGAATGGTGGCGATCTCGGGAGGGAAGCGGCGGCTGGTGCGCCAGGCATTCCGCGCCGGAATCGAGACGTACTCGGCAAATGCACCCGGCCGGTCAACGCCGATAATCTTCACCCGCCGGCAGATATGCTGCAGCCCGTGGGCGCACTCGTAGCAACTCCCGCAGGCGATGTGACTCTCGGCGGCCACGTAATCGCCTACCTCAATTCCCCTGACCTCTGCTCCGTTCGCCACCACATCTCCCGCAAACTCATGGCCGAACACCATGGGAGGCGGGTGGAAGCGGCCCTGTGCCCAGGGGTCCCACGCGTAGATGTGCAAATCGGTGCCGCAGATGGACGCCGCGCTTACCCGAATGAGTACGTCCGATGGCCCGACTTCCGGAACCGGCACCTCTTCGAGCTCGGCGCCCGGGTGGCCTCCAGCTTTGACGATGGCCCGCATCGTTTTCGGTAGCGGTGCTTCTCGCCGCTCGCCGGTACGGTCCATCGTTTTCTGCATTGGTCTCTCCGCTACGGGGATGCTGTCGTCATCTCAATATATAGCCGCCAATTCACGTGGCGTGTTCGTCAACGGCACAATTGCACCCGTCACCGCCGACGCATCATCCGAGAGGAGATAGCGTACCACCTGGGCCACCTGCTCGGGTTTGAGCCAGCGATCGAAGTTACCTTTGGGCATGGCGCGACGGTTGGCTTCGGTATCCATGATGTCCGGGGCGATCACGTTGACGCGGATGCCCCTATCGCCAAGTTCGTGCGCCAGCGAACGGCCCAGCGTCATCAAGCCTGCTTTGCTGGCGTTGTAGGCCGGCTGACCGCCCGGCGCCTCGATCCCCGCCTCCGCACCGACGAACAGCATGCTCGAACCCTTTGATAAGTGGGGGAGACTGGCCTGGGCCGCTAGGTAGGCGGATTCCAGATTCAGCCGCATCATGCGCTGCCAGAGGTCGAGCCCGGTGTCTTCGAGGGAGCCGTGAGCGTAGCCGCCCAGGAGGTGGACGAGAGCACTCAGGCCCCCGAATTTCTCAACCGCCTGACCAATTGCCTGCTCCAGGAAGTCCGGGTCGAGCGCGTTTCCTTCTATCCCGAGCACCTTGTCACGTTTCTGGCCCAGGTCGCTCTCCAGCCGTTGCCATTCCTCCGGCACCACATACGGAACCGTTACGTCGTAACCCGCTCCAACAAGGGTGGTAACCACGCTCCGCCCAAGCGCTCCCGTTCCGCCGGTTACCAGTGCAACTTCAACCAAGGCTTTCCTCCTCAGACCCGATTTCCTGCGCCGTGTACACCGCCGGTAGATTGCGGTAGCCCTCATCGTAGTCGAGCCCGTAGCCCAGCACGAAGGCATCCGGGATCTGGAATCCGGTGTAGTCGATCTGCACCGGAATGCTGCGCCGCGACGGCTTGTCCAGCAAACTGGCCAGCCGAACCGAGGCCGGCTGGTGGCTGCGGAGATGCTCGCGAAGCCACGAGGCGGTCAAGCCCGTATCGACGATGTCTTCCACTAGCAGCACATCCGTGCCCGCTATCGGCATGTTGATGTCTTTGTGCAGTGTCACCTCGCCCGTGGAGGCGGTGCCTCCCTGGTAGGAGGACGCCTGGAGAAAGTCCACCTGGATGGGGATCGTCAGGTGACGGAGGAGATCGATGGCGAAGAACACGGCGCCTTTGAGCACGATGATGATGGAAATCGGCTGTTCTCGTCCCCCGTAATCTCGGTTGATCTGCTCGGCCAGCTCCCGTACTCGGCGATTGATTTGCTCGGCCGTAATGAGTGGCTCGTTGAGCTGGATCCCCACTCAGATCACTACCTGGAAGACTGCTTGCGCCATCTGGGCCGAAACCTGATTGCTGGACCACGCCCGAAGCACATATTCGCCGGTGCTCAATTTCGTGGCGTGCGCTCGCGCAGAGAATGTTCCCCGATCGTTTGTCCGGGCTCGTCCCAGGACTATCGGCTTATGCCCCGCTAACGGATAGGCGATGAGCACCAGCCGGAGATGCGGCACAAACCGGCTTCCGTGGATGTGAAGCCAGGGCCCGGGCTGGCTGACCGACAGGGTGGCGGACGAGGCCACGCGGTAGGTCGCGGCGGCGTAAGGAATGCCCCCGTACTCGGCAACGACCCGATACGTGCCCGGCGGCGAGCCGGGAATGGAGAACGACGTGGCGAGCCGGCCGCGTTTGTTGCTCTGCGCCGTGGTGGATACAGCCGATGCCGTGTTCCCCTGGAACCAGGTGAGCACGATCTGCGCGGAATGAGGGAGGCCCTGGCCGCGGACGTGAACGGTTCTTGCCAACGGCTGCCCGTGGCTGGGAGAGATAAATAGGTGCGGGCCCTTGCCGGGGACAGGCGCGACAGGGGGCTTCGAGGTATGGTGCTTGTGAGCATGCGGCAGCGCCACGGACGTCACCTTCACCGCGAAGGCTAGCGAAACCGTCGGGACGACCGTAGCCTTGGGCGGCGCCTTGACCACCGGCGCGATCGTCTGAGCCCCGCAACCCGCCACGCTCACGACCGCCGCGGCAAGCAGCGCTGACCGCACGTTCGACCAGCCGTCAATGCCTATCATGCCTTCAACCCAAGGATATACTTCCGGTAGAGGCTATGGCGCTGCAAGGAGGTTGCGATGGAGCTTGCCAAGCGGATGGATCGGCTCGGGACGGAGACCGCGTTTGAGGTACTCGCCAAGGCAAAGGAGCTGGAGCGCCAGGGTCGAAGCGTCATTCACCTGGAGATAGGCGAGCCGGATTTCGATACGCCGCGCGCCATCGTTCAGGAGGGCGTCCACGCGCTCGAATCGGGCGACACCCATTACTCGCCCTCGGCCGGAATCGAACCGCTGCGCCGAGCCATCGCCGAAGATCAGTCTGCTCGCAAGGGTCTCCGTGCCGAGCCGACCAATGTCGTTGTTACTCCCGGGGCCAAGCCGATCATCTTCTACACGATGGCTGCGTTGCTCGAGCCGGGCGACGAGGTGATCTACCCGAATCCGGGCTTCCCGATTTACGAGTCGCTAGTCGACTACCACGGCGCGACTCGCATCCCCGTCGGCTATCAGGAGCGCGACGGCCGTTTTGTCTGGGATGTCGATCAGGCTGTCTCGCGCATGTCGCCTGGGACCAAGCTGATGATCCTCAACAGCCCCTCCAACCCGACGGGCGGATTGATCGAATCCGACGACCTGCAACGGCTGGCCGAGGCAGCCGTCGCCAACGACGTGTACGTGCTTTCCGATGAGGTGTACTCGCGCATCCTGTATGAAGGTACTTTCCAGTCGATCGCCACGTTTCCCGGCATGGCGGACCGCACGACCGTTCTCGACGGCTTCTCCAAGACGTACGCGATGAC
>JBOGSL010000390.1:0-19044 GCA_050695395.1 Chloroflexota bacterium
GGACGAACGTACCGTGGCCTCGGCGGGGGGAATCACCGGAATAAGCTGGACGGCTTTGGCCTGTTGTCGTAAGGTGCTGATGAACTCGCTGTAAATAAGGTAGACCGCGTCTGCCGTGCCCGTCTCATAATCATCCAATACCTCCCGCGCTATCGGGGCGATGTCAGCTATAGAAGGGTGATCGCCCAGATTTGTGTAGTAGCCCGCCAGGTCCATTCCAGCGCGCACGGCGAAATCACGACCCTTACGTCCTACGGCGATGATCCGAGTGCTCGTGTCAAGGTCACGGCGCAAACGGAGCGTTTCTCGATTGAGGTTCCCGACGAGCGCCCCTGCCAGCCCTCTGTCGGGTGTGATGGTTACGATGTCTACTGAATCCACGGGACGCCTGGCGAGCAGAGGGTGATCCTGGGCGCCGGGCCGGGAGGCGATGTCGGCCACGATGTCGTTGATATTTTCGGCGTAGGGCCGAGACGCCTCGACGCGCTGCTGCGCGCGCCGCATGCGCGCCGCGGCCACCATCTGCATGGCCTTGGTTATCTGTGCGGTGTTGCTGATGCTTCGAATACGGCGTTTGATTTCACGCCTGGTGGCCATGCATCATCCTTGCGGCACCGCAAACGGGGTGGACTGCTTGAACTGCTCGATCGCCTCGCGCAGACTCTGCTCCGTCTCAGGGGAGATCAGCTTATCGTCTTGAATTGCTTGCATGATCTCCCGGTGAGAGGCTTCCATCGACCGAAGGAGATCCGCCTCGAACTCGGTAATACGATCTACCGGGACGTCGTCCAGGTATCCCTTGGACGCGGCGAATAGGCTCACAACTTCCTGGGAGAGGGTGAGCGGCTGATTTTCCGGTTGCTTGAGAACCTCGGTAACACGCCGGCCGCGGTCCAACAGAGCCCGCGTCGCCTTGTCGAGGTCAGCTCCAAACTGCGAGAAGGCAGCTAACTCCCGGTATTGCGAGAGGTCCAGCTTGAGCGTGCCGGCAACCTGGCGCATCGCCTTTGTCTGAGCGTCGCCGCCGACCCGGGAGACAGACAGCCCCACGTTCAGCGCCGGCCGAACGCCGGCGTAAAACAACTCGGACTCCAGAAAGATCTGGCCGTCGGTGATGGAGATGACGTTGGTGGGAATGTAAGCCGAGATGTCGCCGGCCTGCGTCTCGATGATCGGGAGTGCGGTAAGCGATCCTCCGCCGTGCTCTTCGTTCAGCTTCGCCGAGCGCTCCAGAAGGCGAGAATGTAGATAAAAAACATCGCCCGGGTAGGCTTCTCGACCGGGTGGGCGCCGAAGCAGCAGAGAGATTTCTCGGTACGCCCAGGCGTGCTTGGAGAGATCATCGTACACCACCAGGACGTCACGGCCGCTCTCCATCCACTCCTCGGCCATGGCGGTGCCGGCATATGGTGCGAGCCATTGAAGTGTGGCCGGATCACCGGCCGAGGCGGTGACTATGGTGGTCCACTCCAGCGCCCCTTCACGCTCCAGGGTCGCGGCGACCGACCGCACCTTCGATTCCTTTTGTCCTATTGCCACATAGACGCAAAGGAGATTCTGGCCCTTTTGATTGATGATGGTGTCCAGGGCAATAGCCGTCTTACCCGTTTGTCGGTCGCCAATGATCAACTCGCGCTGGCCACGGCCAATCGGGATGATGGCGTCGATTGCCTTGATGCCTGTCTGTACCGGCGTGTCAACCGGGGCTCGTATCACCACGCCCGGGGCCAGTCGCTCCACCGGCCGAAACCCCGTGGTATGGACGGGACCCTTTCCATCGATAGGCCGCCCGAGCGGATTCACAACCCGTCCGATCAAGCCATCGCCGACCGGAACTTCCACAATTCTGCCGGTGCTGCGCACCTCGGTCCCCTCCACGATGTGTTCGAAGGGCCCAAGGATAATGACACCCACGGTATCCTCTTCGAGATTCGAGGCGATTCCCAACACGGTCTCGTTCGTGACGGGGTCAATGATTCCTTGAAATTCCACCAATTCATTTGCCAGCACGCCGCGTAGCCCATAGACATGGGCGATGCCGTCGCCGACGTCGATCACCGTGCCTACATTCGTCGCAGTGGGCGTAGCACCGAACTGCTTGATTTCCTGCTCTATGATTTGCTGGATCTGGTCAGCCTCGACGGCCATGCCAATCTCCTTGTCCAGTGCCTAAACGGCTATTTCCTGACGTAATCTTCGGAGGTTTCCGGCCACACTGGCGTCAATCAGCCTATCACCGAAGCGGATGACGATTCCGCCCAGTATCTCAGGGTCGATAGCTAACGCTACTTCCACAGTCTTACCGATAGCGGCGGAGAGTGCTCGGCGAACTTGGGACTGCTCGGCATCGGACAGCGGCCTGGCCACGGTCACCTGAGCGTCTACGATGCCTTGCGCCGCCCGGTGCAGGTCAGCAAATTCTCGAGCTACGCCCGGAATGAGGCCGAGGCGTCGATGCACCACAAGAACGCGGAATAAATTGAGAATGTGGACGGGAAAGCCGTCGAAGAGCTTCTGCAGCGTGTCGAGCTTTTCCTGCTCGCCAATCGCCGGATCCTGAAAGTACAGACGTAGTTGCTCGGCGGCCAACGTCCCCGCCGCCGACTCCAGGTTTTGCTGCCATGTCTGTGAGTTGCCATCTTGGCGTGAGACTTGAAAGGCAGCCTCGGCATAGCGGCGGGCAGCGATAGAGGGCCTCATTCAAGGTCCTTCATTTGGACGAGAGACCGGTCGATGATGGTCACGTCGGTGCTGGGGTCGAGATGATTCTCGACCACCTTGCCGGCGGCATCCACCACCAGATCCGCCGCGCGGCGGCGTAGAGCCAGCTCGGCTCGTTCACGTTCCAGATCGATCTCCACCCGAGCTTGGGCAATGATGCGTTGGTACTCTTCCTGGGCCCTTTGCTCGATCTCCTGCCCAATCGCCTCCGCCGTTGAGACTGCCCGAGTCGCGATCGTTTCCGCCTCGACGCGCGCCTGCTCAACTTCTTGCTGGCTGGCTTCGCGAGTTCGGGCCGCTTCCTGTCGGCTCTTCTCGGCGCTCTCCAACTGAGCCTCAATCTGGCTCTGACGAGCATCGAGCATCGAGCCGACCAGTTGATTGATCGTTCGCCCCCCCGTGAACTTAGGCTTCCAACGAAGAAAGAAGTAGACCAGGATGGCGATGGCCAGCACCTGAGCGAGCCACCAGAGATACACCGAATTGGCCAGAACGAGCATCGGGAAGGGAGGCATTATGTCAAACTCTCGCGCTCCACCACCGCCGCCGCAAGCTGACGAACGGACGCCTGGTTGTACGACTGCCCGGTCACCTGCGATGCGGCCAGGAGCGCGAGATCGACCACGCGGTCCTGCAGCGCCGCCGCGGTGCGCTCGCGCTCCGCGCCGATGCGCCCCCGCGCCTCATCGACCAGCCCACGGAATTCCTCAGTCGCGCGAGCCACCAGGGTGTCACGCGTCTGGTTGGCTCGGGCTGTCGCTTCCTCGATCTGGGCCGCTGAACGGCGTCGCGCTTCGTTGAGAATGCGCTGCACCTCGGCCCGCGCCTCTTGAGCACCTTCCTGACTCTCGCCGGCCGAAGCTAGACCCTCCTGTACGCGGCGCTCGCGCTCGGCCCACACCGTTCGAATTGGGGTGAAGACCCAGCGTTCGAGGATGAACACGGTGGCGAGGAAGATCACGGCCTCGATCACCAGGGTCGGAACGCTAAGGCTTACAGGCATGGCAAGGGACTACGGCTTGGTAAAGAGAACGATGAGGCCGAACACAAGCGCGATGACGGCGTAGGCCTCAATCAAGCCGACGCCGATGAACATCCAGGTGGTGAGAATGCCTCTGGCTTCGGGTTGTCGGGCCAGGCCCGCCACTAGCTGCGAGGTAACCAGGCCGTCGCCCACGCCCGCCCCGATGGCACCGCCTCCAAACATGAGTCCCGCCCCTATATACGCCCCCAACGCCTTCGTGGCGGCCGCGGACGTTGCCGCTAATACCAGTTGGTCAGTCAACGTGCTCCTCCTCCTTAATGTTCGCTCACAGGTTCACTTGCGATGGCCATGTAGGCCACCGTCAAGACCGTAAAGATGAAAGCCTGAATGGTTCCCACGAACACACCGTACGCCACAAAAACCGCGTTCCAGATGGCGGTGAAGACAATGCCGATGCCTGCCGGCAGCAAAAAGGCCCAGACCACGAGCAAGACCTCGCCGGCGAGGATGTTGCCGAAAAGCCGGAACGACAGGGTGAGCGGGCGAGACAACTCGTTGACGGCGCCCAGAGCCACCGAGACGGGATTCATGAAGATCCCCTTGAACCAGCTGCTCGACCAGTAGTGGCCCTTGTACGATGCCAGTCCGCTCGTTCGAATGAAACGTATGTGCACCATCACGAAGACGAACAGTGCCAGCGCCAGCGTCGAGTTGATGTCCGATGTGGGCGAGTGGATGTGCGGAATAGGCACCAGCCCGATCATGTTCAGCACGAAGATGAAGAAGAACAAAGTGAGGGCAATCGAGGCGATCGTGCCCGCGTCGCGACCAAGATTTTCCTCGATGATGGCGTCCAGGAACTGAATCACTGCCTCTACTGCGCTCTGAATCCGAGTGGGCGTCTCCGCGGAGATATGCGACCGAATGTAGAAGCCCAAGAGCAGCAAAATTCCGGCGGCCACGAGGGTGAGACCGACAGTGTCGAGATGGGTGCTCCAGATGCTACTGCAGGGCCCGGCGCAAAGATGCTCACCGATCGGCAGGGCGACACCCAGGTTCCCCATCACGATGTCGGACTCGCCGGCTCTCCCGAGCGCGGCCGAGCAAAGAAGAACAGGCCGAACATCACCATCTCGGTAACAAAGAAGGCCGCCGCGTTTGCTACGGCGAGACGAACGGAAATCAAGGCGAGGACAATGGTAGCCACGCCAATGATAGTGCAGGTAACGAGAAAACCCAGTTGCATGATCAGCAAGGCATGCCCGACGCTCGACATCTCGGCCGCCAGATCAATCCGACGCGAGAGTAGCGCGGAGTTGAGCACGGCGAGGAGCGCTCCGATGACGACCCCGACCCCTATCTGACGATCGCCTGCCACGACAAGCCCAAGCCCAATCACCACCACCATCGCAGGTGCTAGCGGGTTGATCCGAGCAAACGCGGGAGCGACTTTCGCCCCGTGCAGCATTAGTCTCCCAATTCCCCCGTGGCTACTCTGTATGTCGCGTAGAAACTCGCGATGAAGCCGAGCACGACGCCGGCAATGAGAAATAGTGGCGATGAATGGAACAGATAGTCGAGTAAAAGGCCGATCCCGAGGCCAATCATGAGGCTGAGCGCGACATATCCGCCAATTGTGCCGAGCAACGCGAGCCCGCTCAGGCCCCTGGATTTTGCTGGCGTACGGGGAGACAATCCGCGCCCCTCTCCGTAGTAACTTTATCACTTGTCCCGATGGGACCCAAAGAAGTGGAGGGGGTTGGCCGGCGACGGAGGGTGCTCGGCGCTTCACTCGGAGACGACCACATGGTAGACTTGCACGTATTTTACGTCAATGCAGAGACGCTGGGGCGCGACGCGCGGGCGTCTCTTTTGTGGTGTTTGGGGAGTAGTTCATGGGCATGATCCTGGAGAGCATCCGGCAGCAGCAGCTCAAGGAAGAAGTGCCGGAGATTCGGCCGGGCGATACCGTGCGAGTTCATTCGAAGGTCGTTGAGGGAAATCGAGAGCGCGTCCAGGTCTTCGAGGGAGTAGTTATCAAGATTGCTCGCGGAGGGCCGGACCGTAACATTACGGTTCGTCGAGTGGCGCACGGGATCGGGGTCGAGAAGACGTTTCTCCTCCATTCTCCACGAGTGGAAAAGGTCGAGGTAATGCGCCACGGCAAGGTCCGCCGGGCGCGCCTGTACTACCTACGAGAGCGAACCGGCCGCGCGGCTCGACTGAAGGAACGGCGCACCTAGAACCTGGCTGTCGCCTGCCACTACACTTGCCTGTATGGCGGCAACGCTTCGTCCTTCTATCTGCGCAGAACTGGACCTGCAAGCTCGCGGTTTCTCGCTTGTTGCCGGTCTGGATGAAGTAGGCCGAGGAAGCTGGGCGGGGCCCGTTGTAGCCGCGGCGGTGATGTTACCGCTGGCCGACGGCGAGGCTCTCGCATTGCTCGACGGCGTGCGCGATTCCAAGACCCTTCCCGGCGACCGTCGAGCGTCGCTGGCCGCTATTATCTACGAGGTGGCAACATCGGTTGCCGTTGGGCGCGTCACGCCGCCGCTGGTCGATCGACTGGGCGTGGCGCGGGCCGTCCGGCTGGCCATGGTGCGAGCCATCAGCCGGCTCGAGCCGCCTCCTACCGCGCTGGCCCTCGATGCGTTTGCGTTGCCGGAGTCCGCGCTTCCGCAGACCTATTTCCCACGAGCCGATGCGTCCTGCCTCTCCGTCGCGGCAGCCTCCATTGTTGCCAAGGTGTACCGAGACCGGACCATGGTTCGTTACAGCAAGCGTTTCCCCCAGTACTATTTCGCCCGTCACAAAGGATACGGTACCGCCCTGCACCGCGAGGCGCTGGCCGCTCACGGCCCGTGCGCGATTCATCGGACAAGTTTTGCGCCGGTGGCGGCCGCCCTGCGGTGACGACGACGTTGGGCGCCTTTGGGGAGTCGTGGGCGGTGGGCTATCTGGTGCGCAACGGGTACCGCATCGTCGACCGAAACGTGCGATACAGAGAAGGCGAGATCGACGTGGTGGCGCGGCAGGATCAGGATCTGGTCTTCGTCGAGGTGAAGTGTCGCCGTTCAGAGCGCTTCGGCGTTCCTCAGGCGTCGATCACACGGCGCCGTTACCAGCACCTCGCGGCGGCCATTGCGCGGTATCTGGAGCAACATGATCCGAGCGCGGACTCATACCGAATCGACGTGGTTTCTCTCCTGCTTGGCCGAGACGGAGCGGTGCGGAGCCACCAACTGATCCGCTCGGTCGAGGCGCCGAGTCGATAGGCCCGTATGCTACAGTAGGCGGCATCGCGCAGCGGGGAGCGTTATCAAGAGTGGACATTCTCTGCATTGGGGTTGGGCACGTCGGTCTGCCGCTCTCGCTTAAGCTCTGGGACGTCGGACACGATGTCGCGCTTATCGACGTTGATCGCGAGCGGATTATCGGACTGCGCCAGGGCGTAATGCCCTTCCGTGAGCCGGGCTGTGACTCGCTTTTAGAGGCCGCAGCGAACAGCTCCCGTTTTCGTCCGCTCACCTACGCCGACCCTGACTTCGCGGAAGCGGTACGGCGTTCCCAGTACATCGTGCTCACCCTCGGCACCCCGCTTGGTACCGACTACACGTTTCGCTTCGACCAGTACTTTGACGTTCTGCAACGCCTTACTCCCAACCTCAACCGAGGAGTGACCATCGTGGTGCGGAGCACGGTGGCGCCACACTTCACCCGAAACGTGGTGACGGCGCGGATTGCCGCGGAGCGAGACTGGATTCCCGGCACGGACTTCTTCCCGTCATTTTGTCCCGAGCGACTTTTGCAGGGCTCCGCGCTGGCCGACATCGACCACCTGCCCGAGATCATCGGCGCGGACGACCCGGTCACCGCCCAGCGAGCGACCGAGCTCTTTCTGTCGCTCGGCAGCACAAAATTGTGCGTTCAGGTGTCCACCGTCGAAGCCGAGCTTGCCAAGCTCTTTCTTAACACGTACCGCTACACCACGTTCGGCCTGGCCAACGAATTCGCGCAGATTGCAGAACAGAACGGCGCCGACGTGTTTCGCATCCTCGAAGCCGCAAACGCGGAGTACGTCCGCGGCGGTATACCTAAGCCGGGCCCCAGCCGCGGACCCTGCTTGGGCAAAGACACCGCAACTCTTGCCTTCAGCACCACCGCCGGCCTGATCGCCCACGCCGCCATTAAGACCAACGAGAATGTCGTTCTGCATGTGGCACAGGAACTCCGCGAAGCCATGGGCTCGCTGGCTACAAGGACCGTGGCGGTGCTGGGTCTTGCTTTCAAAGCGGACACTGACGACACGCGTGACAACCTCTCCGCCCCGCTGATCAATCTTCTGGACCGAGAAGGGGCGAACAGCCGTATCTTCGATCCGCTCGTCGCGGTGACGAATGATCCGTCTGTCTTGCTCGGCTGCGATGCCATCGTGCTGATGACGCCACATACCGTGTTCCGCGACTGTAGCGAGGCTGATGTTGTCGGCTGGTCGGGCCGGCCACGAAGCGAGGTCTTTGTATTTGATCTATGGAATGTGTGGCCCTGGGCAGATCGCACCTTCGGCCGCGGTGTTGGAGACGTACGTGAGGATTTTGGTAACGGGGGCCTGCGGGTCGCTCATGCGCGAGGTCATACCTCGTCTTCTTGAGCACGGACACGAGGTCCGGGGAGTCGACAACTTCATGCGCTACGGAGCCGAATCGCCCCCGGCGGGCATCGACTTCGTGGAAGGCGATCTGACCGATCCAGACACGGTCCGGACGGCCCTCGTCGGGATGGATGGGGTGATTCAGGCGGCAGCGCAAATCTACGGGGTCGGCGGCTTCCATCGATATCCGGCCGACATTCTGCAGCGAGACACGCTACTCCATGGGCTGATCGTTCGAGAAGCGGCGCGAGCAGGGGTGAGGCGGGTGGTGTACATCTCATCCTCGATGGTCTACGAGCGAACCTCCGCGGTGGCGGACGAAGGTGATGTAGCCGACATGGCCACGCCGCTCACGGACTACGGCCTCTCGAAGCTGGTCGGCGAGCGGCTTTCACGCGCCTTCGCGGCGCAGTACGGTCTCGACTTCACCATCTGGCGCCCATTCAACATCATCGGTCTGCACGAATCGGCCGCCGGGCATGAACCCGGCGTCTGCCACGTTTTCGCTGACTTCATTCATCGCATCGCCTTCGAGCGTCAAAATCCAATGAACATACTGGGTTCGGGCGAGCAGGTCCGGTGTTTCACCTGGATCGGAGATGTCGCCGACGCCATCGCCGCGCACTCCTTCTCCCCGATAACTCGACGCGAGGACTTTAACCTGGGGAACCCGGAGCCGGTGACTATGATGGACCTTGCGCGCCGAATCCAGAGACTGGTCTACGCTCGAGACGACTTGCCCGCCTCCGACCTCGAGTTCCACCATCTGCCGGTATATAGCGATGATGTCCAGGTTCGAATTCCAAGCGTCGACAAGGCGAGGCGCCTCCTCGGGTGGGAGCCCACGACCTCGCTCGATACCATGTTGGAGCGATGCATCGCGCACGCTCTGAATGGCAACGTCGCGCTTGCCTGAGAGCTAGAGCTTGTCATCCGAGCCGTCGTGCAGCGTGATCGTGCCGTGCCGGGACGAGGTGGGCAACGTGGCCGAGCTTGTGGGCCGGCTGCCCTGCATGGGTAGCCACACCGAACTCATCTTCGTCGACGGACGGTCGATCGACGGAACGGCCCAGAGGATCGAGCGTCTGATTGTTGAGCATCCCGAGCGCGACATCAAACTGCTGCACCAGAACGGAGAGGGCGGGAAGGCAGCTGCCGTTTTCCAGGGATTCGACGCGGCAACGGGAGACATCTTGCTGATCCTGGACGCCGATATGACCGTCGCGCCGGAGGACCTGGCCCTTTTCTACGGCGCCGTTGCGAGCACGGAGAATACGTTTGCTAACGGCACCCGGTTTGCTCTTCCCATGGCCGCCGGAGCAATGCCGCCTATGAATCGCTGGGGAAACCGTCTCTTCAGCCACGTTCTGTCTTTCGTAGTGCATGCTCCCCTCACCGACACCTTGTGCGGCACCAAAGCCCTGCGACGCGAAGACTGGGGACGTATCGAAGCGGTCCGGCCCCTGTTCGGTGGGTACGATCCCTGGGGGGACTTTGACCTACTTTTCGGCGCGGCATATTGTGGGCTGCGGATTGAAGAGGTGCCGGTCGCCTACGGCTCGCGGCAGGCCGGAGAATCGAAAATGCACCCTCTGCGCGATGGGTGGGTGTTGGGCCGCTCCGCCGTCGCCGGATGGCGACAGATCAACAAGATCAGGAGCGGAACCACGGGCAAAAGCGCGTAGGTGAGATGGTCTCGTAGCCGGTGCTACTCCGTGCTCGCCGGAATTATTGCGCTTGCCGGCCTGCTGCGGTTCTACGATCTAACTTCTCGCGGCTTGATCTACTGGGACGAGGCCAAGTTCGCCCTTGAAGGGCTGCGCTTTCGGGCTCTGCTCGAGAGTTTGGTCGGCCTTCACGTCTCGTTACTTGCCGGCAAGACCGTGGGGACCGCCAAGCCGACGCACGGTCTGTTCATTGCCTTCGCCTATCTGCTCCTGGGCGCCCACGACTACGCGCCGCTCCTCATGAACGCGAGCTTCAGTCTAGCCGCGGTAGCGCTGACTTTTTTCCTCGGAAAGCGGCTTTTTAGCCCGGGGGTCGGCCTGATCGCCGGCCTCCTTCTGGCGACTTCCGAGTACGAGACGATTTACGCTCGCTCGGCGTTATCGGAAAGCGACGCCGCTGCCATATTGGTTCTCGCCGTCTTGGTCTATACCTGGCCCGGCAATGCGAACCAGTGGCGGCCGATCTTCCTTACCGGCATTGTGCTCGGGCTGGCGTTCACGACCAATTACCGGATCTTGATCTACGGCTTCGCCCTGGTGCTGTTCGACCTCCTTTGGACCTGGCGCTCCAAGGGAATCCTCCCAGCGGCGCCACGGCTGGCGGCCTGGATAGCCGGTGCTCTCGTCTTTCCCCTGGCGTGGCAAGTGGTCGATCTGCTTCTGCGAGCTCACGGGATCGTCCTCTTTCGAGACGAGCTTACGGGTGCCCCCACCCTGTACTACCAGGAGGTGATCTACCAACTGCACCAGGGCAAGCAGGCAGTGCTCCACTTTGATCCACGGCTCTATATCCAGTGGTTCGTGGTGCGGCAGAGCTGGCTTAGCTTCGCGCTTCTGCTCGGCGGCCTCGCCATGGCATTCGTCCAAAAGTCGCGGTGGTATCTGCTCATCTCCAGCCTTATCGTTGTTCCCTGGGTGATCTACGTCTTTGCGCCCTTCGTGGTGCCCCGTAACCTCGAAGCCGCCTTGCCCTTCATCGTGATTCTGCAAGGAGCGGCGCTGATGTCGGCCAGTCGAATGATCGTGGGCTGGCGTCAAACGCAGCGCGTCGGAGCAGTGGTAGCTCTAGCGTTGACACTGTCCGGGTTGGACGCTGCAATGACCTGGCGGTTGACCGCAGAGAGGTCGGGCTTCGCGGCTGCTGCCGCGTATATCAAACGCCACGACGACGGCCGGGCACTCACCTCAAACGAAGTCATGGTCTTCTACCTGCGCGGACAGGGAGCGCACTGCAGGGCCCCCGCCATGCCTTTGAAACGACGGGCTCTCGAGGCTGAGGTACAAATCGGCTACCGCTACGCCGTGATCGATCACCACACCTCGCACTTCTCCGACTGGGTGATTCACCATGCACCGAAGATCGCTCTGTGGCCGGTGGCCGGCCACATCTCTTTGGGCGAGTACCCGGTTGACTCCGAGAATTCTTATGCGCCCGGGGACGGGCACCCGCGCGAACACGTACGCATCTACGACTTGCGGCCCCTGCACCTCCCATCGACCAAACGGCTGCCGCGGACGTGTAACCGAAATCGCGTGACCTGATCGGCAGACTTTCAGGACGAGGCGGATCGAGCTCGCTTCAAAGACGGATCAGGAAGCCGGTACCTTGTCACGCACCCACTCGACGATGGAATCGAGTGATGCGCCCGGGGTGAACAGCTCGGCAACACCCATCTCTTTGAGGGTGGCGACATCCTCATCTGGGATCGTTCCACCCCCGAAGACCATGATATCGGCGGCCCCCTCAGCCCGTAATAGGTCCAGGATTTTCGGGAAAAGCACCATGTGCGCCCCGGAGAGCAGGCTCAGGCCGACCGCGTCCACATCCTCGTCGACCGCCGCTCGCACCACTTGCTCCGGCGTCTGGTGAAGGCCCGTGTAAATAACCTCCATGCCGGCATCCCTCAGGGCGCGAGAAACGACTTTGATGCCGCGATCGTGTCCGTCCAGTCCCGCTTTGGCCATCAGAATTCGCTTCCTGGCCTGACGGCCGTCTGTCATGCCGCCGCCTCTCGATACGTTCCAAGCGCCGGCTTCATAGCGTCGGAGATTTCCTGAACGGTCGCATAGGCTCGAACCGCCTCGAGAATCTCCGGCATCACATTCCCCTCGCAGGTGACCGCGTCTCTCAACGCCGCGAGTAGCCGATCCACCTGCGTCTGGTCGCGCTCCGCCTTGAGCCGGCGAACTCCTGCGACCTGGTCACGTTCCACCGCCGGGTCGATCTTGAGAATCGGAATGTCGATTGGTGCGTGGTCGACGAAATCGTTGACGCCTACCATCGTCTTGCGATGAGCGTCAAGCTCCGACTGATAGCGGAAGGCCGCGTCGCCGATCTCCCGTTGGAAGAAACCCTGCTCAATCCCCGCCAACACGCCGCCAAGTTCGTCTATGCGGCGGAAGTACTCGTTCGCCTGTTCTTCCATTCGATCCGTGAGCGCCTCCACAAAATACGAGCCCCCAAGCGGATCGACTGTGTTGGCCGCGCCGCTCTCGTGGGCGATGATCTGCTGGGTGCGCAGTGCGATCTCCACCGCTTTCTCGCTCGGCAGGGCCAGCACCTCATCCATCGAGTTGGTATGCAGGCTTTGTGTGCCCCCTAGGACGGCCGCCAGTGCCTCAAGCGCGGTTCGCACGATATTGTTCTCTGGCTGTTGGGCCGTGAGTGAGACGCCGGCCGTCTGAGTGTGAAAGCGCATCAGCCAGGATTTGGGGTTCTGCGCACCGTATCGCTCGCGCATCAGACGCGCCCAGATACGGCGCGCCGCCCGGAACTTGGCGATCTCTTCAAAAAAGTCGATATGCGAGTTCCAGAAGAACGAGAGCCGCGGAGCAAAGTCGTCGATATCGAGCCCGCGGACCATGGCCGCCTCGACGTACGTCATCCCGTCGGCGATGGTGAAGGCCAACTCCTGCCCTGCCGTGGAGCCCGCTTCTCGAATGTGGTACCCGCTTATGCTGATCGGGTTGTATTTCGGCATGTGACGCATGGCGTATTCGATGGTGTCGACGATAAGCTTGACGCCCGATTTCGGAGGGTAGATCCACTCCTTCTGGGCGATGTACTCCTTGAGAATGTCATTCTGGAGGGTCCCGCTGAGCTGCTCCGGCGCAACACCCTGCTTCTCGCCCACGGCGACATACATGGCCAGCAGCACCGCGGCCGGCGCGTTTATCGTCATCGATGTGCTGACTCGATCGAGTGGAATGCCCTCGAAAAGCGCCTCCATATCTGCTAGCGAGTCGATTGCTACTCCCGTGCGCCCTACTTCACCCAGAGCCATTGGATTGTCGGAATCGATGCCCATAAGGGTCGGATTGTCGAAGGCCACCGAGAGGCCGGTCATGCCTTGATCAAGGAGGTACTGAAAGCGACGGTTCGTGTCGGCCGCCGTGCCGAACCCGGCGAACTGCCGCATGGTCCAGAGGCGGCCGCGGTACATGTTGTTGTAGATCCCGCGGGTGTACGGATACTGTCCGGGAAAGCCTATCTCCTCAGGCAGCTCCTCTTGCCCCAGGTCTAGCGGCGTGTAGAGCCGTTTAACCGGCTCATCGGAGACGGTGGTAAAGTCGACACCGCGATCCTGGCCCCGAGTGCGCTCTTCCCAGTCTCGGTGCTTATCCGCCAGGTTTCGGTCGTTGAGCATGGTTAGTACTCCAGAATCTTCTCGGCGGCCTGGTAGGGGTCGATCTGGTGCGCTGCCACCTGATCCAGCATACGGCGAAACTCGTCCGTACGGCCGGTGGGCTCCAGGACACGGCGCTGCAACTGGTCGGTCGCGATACGCATGATCTCGGCCCGGAGGCGAAGCCGGCGGCGCTCATCCAACTGTCCGCTCTTCTCCAGATAGTGTCGATGCTGCCTCACTCTTGTCCACAGGTCCGCGACTCCGGTGCCTTCGGTGGCCACGGTACGGACGATAGGGGGAATCCAATCCCGGGAACCGCGCTCCATGCGTAGGAGGTCACGGATATCCGCTACGGTGCGGTCCGCCTGCGGGTGGTCCGCCTTGTTGACCACAAAAATGTCTGCGATCTCCATAATCCCCGCCTTGATAGCTTGCACGCCGTCGCCTAGCCCAGGCGGAATGACGACGATCGTGGTGTCCGTAGTGTCCGCGACCTCCAACTCTGATTGGCCCACGCCCACTGTCTCGGCAATGATCTCGTCCATGCCCAGCGCGTCCAGCGCAAGCATGCTGTTGTGAGTCGCGAGGGCCAGGCCGCCCAGGTGACCGCGCGCGCCCATGCTGCGAATGAACACGCCACTGTCCAGCGAGTGGCGCATCATGCGGATTCGGTCACCCAAAACGGCTCCCCCGCTGAAAGGGCTGTTCGGATCCACCGCGATGACGCCCACCCTCTGGCCCTCGACCCGTATCAAGCTCACTAGCTCATCCACCAGCGTGCTCTTGCCGCCTCCGGGCGGGCCGGTGATTCCTATGGCATACGCATTGCCTGTTCGAGGGTAGATGGCGCGCATGATCGCTTCGACCGAAGCATCGCCATCCTCGATGAGGCTTATGGCTCGACCGGCGGCCCTGCGATCGCCTGCGAGCAACCGCTCGGCGAGTTCCATCACTGGAGGAGATCGCGCGCGATCACCAATCGCTGGATCTCGTTGGTACCCTCGTAGATCTGGGTGGCCTTGGCGTCGCGCATGTAACGCTCGATAGGAAACTCGGTGATGTAGCCGTAGCCTCCAAAGACTTGCACGGCGTCGGTGGTCACCCTCATCGCCGTGTCTGTGGCGAAGAGCTTGGCCATCGAGGCCTGCCGGGTGTACGGCTCTCCTCGATCGTGAGCGGCAGCAGCTTCCCACGTGAGCAGCCGGGAGGCGTCCACCGCGGTCGCCATGTCCGCAATCATGAACTGCAGCCCCTCGAAGCTGGCAATCGGTTTGCCGAACTGCTCGCGCTGGTTCGCATAGCCTACCGCCAGATCGAGGGCGCCCTGTGCCAGACCGACGGCCTGAGCGCTAATCCCGATGCGCCCGCTGTCCAGGGCGCTCATGGCCACGCGGAACCCCTCGCCCTCGCGACCGAGTAGATTCTCGGTCGGAACGCGCACATCCTGGAGAATCAGCTCGCCGGTGGGCGAGCCGTGTAGTCCCATCTTCTCCATCGGAGTGCCGTAATGCAGCCCGGAGTTCTCCGACTCAATGAGAAACGCCGATATGCCACTTGCACCGAGCTCGGGACCCGTCCGCGCGAAGACCAAATACAGTCCCGCCACCCCAAGGTTAGTAATAAACGTCTTTGTGCCGTTGAGGACGTACTCGTTGCCGTGTCGAACGGCCGACGTTTTGAGATGAGACGCGTCGGAGCCGTACTCGGGCTCGCTCAGGGCGAACGCCCCCAGCAGCTCGCCCGAGGCCAATCGAGGCAAAAAGCGCTGCTTCTGCTCTTCGCTCCCGTAGACCAGCAGCGGCTCGCTTCCGACGGAGGAGTGTACGTCGAGAATCACAGCGAGGGCACCGGAGACGGCAGCGATCTCCTCGACGAAGACCGCGAACGCGACGTGATCGAGGCCCGCGCCGCCGTACCGCTCGGGGACGACCACACCCATCAGGTCCAGTTCGGCTGCCTTCGCCACCAGATCAGACGGATATTCGCCGCTCCGGTCGATCTCGGCCGCCCGGGGTGCCACGATATTCTGAGCAAAGTCTCGGACCAGATCTCTCAGCATGAGCTGGTCCTCGCCCAGGTCGAATCTCATGAAGCCTTGAGCACCTGCCGCGCCACCACCAGTCGCTGTACTTGTTGCGTGCCCTCGTAGATCTGGGTGATTTTGGCGTCGCGCATGTGGCGCTCGGCAGGGTATTCCTGCATATAGCCGTAGCCACCGAAGAGCTGAACCGCGTCGGTGGTGACAGACATGGCAGTGTCACCGGCGAAGAGCTTGGCCATGGAAGACTCCCGGGCGCAGGAAATATTCTGGTCGCGCAAGGACGCCGCGCGGATCATCAGGGCCCGCGCGGCAGCGATGTTGGTGGCCATGTCGGCCAGCTTGAACTGTACACCCTCAAAGGCGGCGATAGGCTTGCCGAACTGGTGCCGCTCGCGCGCGTAAGCCGTCGCGTCTTCCAGCGCCGCTCGAGCAATTCCCACCGCTTGCGCCGCGATTCCAATTCGCCCGGCATCGAGGGTGTCCATGGTGACCTTAAATCCATTGCCCTCGCCGCCCAGCATGTTCTCCACCGGCACTTGAACGTTGTCCAGCACTACATCCGTGGTCGGCGCTCCGCGGATGCCCATCTTCTCGTAGTGGGTGGTGAAAGACACCCCCGGCATCGACTTTTCTACGACGAAGTCCGTGATGCCGCTGGGACCCGGGACGCCGGTTCGGGCCGTGATGATGTAGGTGTCGGCGACTTCACCGTTGGTAATGAAGATCTTGCGCCCGTTGAGCAGGTAATGATCATTTCGACGGACAGCGGTGGTGGTGATCGACGCCGCGTCGGAGCCGGCCTCCGGTTCAGTCATGGCGAGCGCCCCGAGCTTCTCGCCAGTGGCCAGTGGGGTCAGGAACTTTCTCTTTTGAGCATCGGTGCCGAACATCAAGATAGGCTCGCCGCACAGCGAGGTGTTCACGTCCATGATCAACCCGGTGCTGGCGCAAGCGCGACAAAGCTCTTCGACGATCAGCGCGAAGGTGACGTAGCTCTGCCCCGCGCCCGCATACTCCTCCGGAAAGGGCACGCCCATGAGGCCCATCTCAGCCATCTTTCGTACCAAATCCGTGGGGAACCGCGCGGTTCGATCGATCTCGGCGGCCTGCGGTTCAACCTCGTTCACGGCGAATTCGCGAACCAAACCAAGAATGTCCCGCTGCTCGTCGCTTAAGCTGAGGTCCATGCTACGGTCAGGCCGCCAGCCTTACGATGGTGGCCTCGCCCTGCGCAGTACCGCTGCAGATACTGGCGGCGCCGTATTCGACCCCGCGCCGCCGCATTTCGAGAATGAGGGACCCCAGAATTCGAGCTCCGGAGGCGCCGATCGGGTGACCAAGCGCAACCGCTCCGCCATTGACGTTCACCAGGTCAGGGTTCAGGCCAAGTAGCTGCATGGTGGTGAGAGTGACCGCAGCGAAAGCCTCGTTGATCTCGAACAGGCCGATGGCACTCAGGTCCAGGCCGGCCTTCTTGAGCGCGGCCCGGATCGCATACGCGGGCACGGTGTGCAGATAGCGCGGCTCTGCGTTGCCCTCGCCCTGGGCTACAAGGGTCGCTAGGGGCTTGATTCCGAGCTCCCCGGCCTTCCGTTTCGACAAAACGACCAATGCCCCGGCTCCGTCATTCACTCCCGGCGCGTTGCCGGCCGTGATGCTGCCGCCCGGTTTGAGCGGTTTGAGCAGCTGCAGCTTCTCGAATGTTGTGTCCGGCCGGGGCTGTTCATCTTGTTCCACGAGCTTGGCCGGCCCCTTACGCTGAGGCACCTCCACCGGCACGATTTCCGGTTGGATACGGCCTGCCTCCAGCGCCTCGACGTACCGACGCTGGCTCCGGACCGCCCACCGATCCTGGTCGTCCCGGCTGATTTCGAATTCCTCTGCCGTGTCGCTGCCGTAGTCCGTCATTGGGACGCAGCCGACCGGGCAGAAGAGGCCGTCTTGGATCATGGCGTCGTGAAGGGTGGCGTCACCCATGCGGTAGCCGAAGCGCGCCTTGTCGATCAGGTAGGGTGCGCCGCTCATGCTTTCCATGCCGCCCGCGACCACCACCTCCGCGTCGCCGGCTTTGATCATCTGAGCTGCCAGATTCACAGCTTTGAGCCCGGAGGCGCAGACTTTGTTGATCGTCAGGGCGGGCACCTCGATGGGCAGCCCCGCCTTGATGGCAGCCTGCCGCGCAGGGACCTGTCCCTGCCCCGCGGCAATGACCGTGCCCATGATGACGTGGTCCACCTCATCGTCGGGTACCCCGGCTCGCTCCAGCGCACCGCGAATGGCGACCCCGCCCAAATCTACCGCCAGCACGTCCGCCAGCGAGCCGCCCAAGCGTCCAATCGGCGTGCGGGCCGTGGAGGCGATAACGACCTCTTCCATCTACCACCTCATTGCACCCTAATCATACAGTCGCCGCAGGCCGGGACGGCCGTCGATCCAGCCGCCCAAGCGGCGCGATTCTCTACAGACCCAGAAGGCGTCCTATGACGAGGCGCTGTATCTCCGAGGTGCCTTCCCCAATCTCGCCAATCTTCACATCTCTCCAGTAGCGAGCAACCTGGAACTCCTCCATGATGCCGTACCCGCCATGAATCTGGATGGCGTGGTTGGCCGCGCGCGTCGCGACTTCGCCGGAGAACAGCTTGGCCATTCCCGCCGCGAGACGAAAGTCCCGATGGCTGTCCTTGAGCCAGGCGGCCTTGTGCACCATCAGACGGGCGGTCTCGATCTCAGTGGCCATGTCGGCCAGCTTGAACTGAATGCCTTCGAACTTGCTGATGGATTGGCCGAACTGCACGCGTTCCTTGGCGTAGCGATACGAGGCGTCGTACGCCGCTTGAGCCAGACCCACATTGAGAGCCGACACCGAAATACGGCCGCCGTCGAGAATCTCCAAGAATTGGTGAAGGCCCTCGCCCCGCTGCCCCAGCAGATTCTCTTCCGGCACCCGAACGTCCACGAAGGCCAGCTCGTGAGTGTCGGATGCCCGCCAGCCGAGCTTGTCGTAGTCCTTCGATACCGTGAATCCGGAGACGTCGCGGGGGACAATAATGTTCGAAATCTCGTTTCGGCCGTCAGGCCGCACGCCTGTTACGGCCGTGATGGTTACGCCGCCAGTGATGGCGGTGCCCGAGTTGGTGATAAACGACTTGACCCCGTTTATCAGGAATTTGCCACCGCTTTGCTCGGCCCGAGTTGCCGTGGCGCCCGCGTCCGATCCTGCTTGCGGCTCAGTGAGACCGAATGCCCAGAGATTCTTTCCAGAGGCAAGAGGTGGGACATACTGCTGCTTC
>JBOGSL010000391.1:0-8310 GCA_050695395.1 Chloroflexota bacterium
TTCTACACCCGGTCGGAAGTCCCGGCCGTGCGTGGCGCAGGAGGCGATATGAACACTCAGCAGCAGAACGTCCAGGGCAAACGCTTTCCGTTGAGCAATCTCGAATATGACCTTATCACCGAGATTCACTCCCGGCTGAAGGGACTCGAAGCCCTCGAGACATACCAGCAAGATATTCAGGGCCACCCCCAGATTCAGCAGATCTTCCAGGACATGAAGCAGCAGGATCAGCAGGTGGTGGACCGGCTGGCGCGACACTTGAAGCAGCAGCTGGATCGCCTTGGTGCCGGTCAGCAGGCGGGGGCGGCTGGGCATTAGGAGATCGTGCTAGGCTTGAGGTAGCTAGGGGAGCGCGTCGCGCTGAGAGTGTGGCTACGGCCACAGACCCTTTGAACCTGATCCGGGTAATGCCGGCGAAGGGAAAACGCCTCGTTCTCGGTAACCCGCTCTCCCTGGAGGGCGGGTTTCTCTATGGTCGACACAATCCATCGGTCCGGGAAGATCGCTTCGTCCGTCTTCAACCAGCTGATCTACCCGAAATTGGGAGCTGCGCGGACGGCCGTTGTGGCGGGACCGGCTTCGGGAATGGACTGCGGAATCGTCGACGTCGGATTGGGCCAGGTGATGGCGATTACCACCGATCCGTTCTTCGTTGAACGCGGTCTGGGCTGGGAACGCGCGGCCTGGTTCGGAATCAATATCGTCGCCTCGGATGCCGCCACCAGCGGGCTCGTTCCGTCGTACCTGGCACTGGACCTCAACCTTCCTCTCGACATGTCCGATCGCGATTTGGAGTCACTCTGGACGGCGGTCGATCGGGCGTGCCGTGAGATTGAGCTCGCCATTGTCACCGGTCACACCGGCCGCTACGAGGGCTGCGACTTTCCCATGCTGGGCGGCGCCACAGTTATCGCCATCGGCGCAAAGGAACACTATAGAACGCCGGCAATGGCCCGGGCGGGCGAGGTTGTCATCGTCACGAAGGGTGCGGCCATCGAGACTGCTGGAATGATCGGCACGAGCTTCCCGGGATGGCTGGCGGCGAGGATTGGGGGGGATATGGCCGCGCGGGCCGAAGCGCTGTTTGACTCGTTGTCCGTTGTGCCGGACGCTGGGATTGCTCGCACCATGGGCGGGGCGGTGAGCGCCATGCACGACGCCACCGAGCGCGGCGTCTCCGGGGCTCTGGTTGAGCTTGCCGAAGCCTCCGGAAACGGACTGGTCGTGGACCAGCAGGCGATCATCGTGCGCCCCGAGGTACGCGCGGTCTGCGACGCGCTCAGTATCGATCCTTACTCCTCTTCGAGCGAGGGCGCCCTAGTGCTCAGCTGCTTGCCCCGGCATGCTGAAGAGCTGATGAGCCGCCTCGATGATGCCGGGATTGCTGCTTCCGTGGTTGGAGAACTGCTGCCCGCGGAAGCCGGCATCAAGATTCAGCGCCATGGCCGTGAGGAGGACCTGGTACCGCCGGAGACAGATCCCTTCTGGCCGGCTTACAAGCGTGTTCAGGAATCCCTCTGATGATTGAATCGATTGCCGGCGACACCGTGGTGAACGCGCCCGCAAGACTTGCGGTCCGGCACGTGAGCAAATCCTACCCGCGCGGATCGGGACGCATCGAAGTGCTGGGAGACATCGACCTGGAGCTTCGCGCCGGCGAGTTCGTCGCCATCATCGGTCCGAGCGGCTGCGGGAAGAGCACCCTCCTTGATATTCTGGCCGGGCTGTCCGAGGCGGACGACGGACAGGTGCTGGTAGACGGGACGGGGCGAGCACACAGGCTGGGGCTGACCGGCTACATGCAACAGAAAGACTTGCTGCTGCCATGGAAGAGGGTACTGGACAACACCGCCGTAGCGCTGGAGCTGCGCGGCACACCGCGGCGCGAGGCACGCGAGCAGGCGCGTGCCTGGTTCCCGCGCTTCGGATTGGAGGGCTTTGCCCACGTCTATCCCTCGGCTCTCTCCGGAGGCATGCGCCAGCGCGCCGCTTTGCTGCGCACCTTTCTGGCGGGTCGCGACGTGCTTCTGCTCGACGAGCCACTCGCGTCGCTGGATGCGCTAACCCGGGCGGGGATGCAGGAATGGCTGGCGGGGGTCCGGCGCGATCTGGGGTTGACCGTGCTGCTCGTGACGCACGATGTGGATGAGGCTCTGTACCTGGCGGATCGCGTTCTGGTCATGACTTCCCGTCCGGGTCGAATTCGCGACGAGATCGTAGTCCCCACGCATAGCTCGCGATCGTATCGGCAAGCCGTTACCTCGGACGAGTTCGCGAGGCTGAAGCACAGAGTACTCGGCGAGCTGGGCGGGGAGATTTTCTCGTGAAGGGAACTCTGCGCTATCTCCCCTCAGTGCTGGTGCTTGCCGCCGGCGTGGCTCTCTGGCAGGCACTGACGGTTGCTCTCCGCGTTCCCGATTTTCTGCTTCCCGGTCCGTCCGCGATCTGGAAGGACGCCGTCTCGCAGCACCGGCTGCTGCTCGACAACACGTGGCCGACGCTCGAGATAGCCGTGGCGGGCTTCGGACTGGCCCTGGTTCTCGGCGTCGGTTTGGCGATCGCGATCCACTACTCCTCGTTTCTCCATCTGGCCATCTACCCGATCGTGGTCGCCTCGCAAACCGTGCCGCTGCTGGCCCTGGCTCCCATCCTGGTGGTTCTGCTCGGCTTCACCATCGTGCCCAAGCTGGTCGTCGTCTGCTTGATTTGCTTCTTTCCTATCGCGGTCAACATGGTCGACGGCCTGCACAGCGTCGATCCCGATCTGCGCCGGTTGATGCGCACCTTTGGCGCCGGGAGGTGGCAGCTTCTTCGCCACGTAGAGTTCCCTGGTGCGATGCCCTATCTCTTCTCCGGCATGAAGGTCGCCGTCGCATACAGTGTGGTCGGGGCGCTGTTCGGCGAGTGGGTCGGTTCCTCGCAGGGGTTGGGCTGGATCATGGAGCAGGCTCAGGCCCAGTTCGATACCGAAGCGCTCTTCGCCGCCATGATCATCCTTACCGCGATCGGTCTCGGACTGTTTGCGCTGGTCAGCGTGGCCGAACGCCTCCTCTTGCCCTGGTACCACGACGAGCGCCGGAGCCAGGCGCGATGAAACGCCTGTATGCATCGCTCGCCGTCCTTGGCCTCCTGCTGGCCGGTTGCGGTGCTCCGAGTCACGCGTCCACCGCGCGCGCCGCCATGCGGCACAGCTCGCTGGTGCTGGATTGGCTCCCCAACTCCGATCATGGTGGCATCTACACTGCCATACGCCGCGGCTACTTTCGGCGCCGGCACGTGATTCTAAGCCCGCAGGTTCCGTCCAGCAGCACGGCCCAGATCGCGCTGGTGGCGGCCGGCCGAGCCGATTTCGGTATTTCCTACGAGACCGATGTGCTCGAGGCTCGCTCCAGGCACATCCCGGTGCGTTCCCTGATGTGCATCATGCAGCACCCGCTGGACACCGTCATGTCGCTCACGTCGTCGCACATCCGCCGCCCCCGTGATCTTGCCGGCAAATCGGTCGGGATGGCCGGCGCCCCGAGCGATGAGCCGATCGTGCGAGCAATGATGACCCACGACCACGCCTCGTTCAGCGCTGCGAAGATGGTCAACGTCGGCTACAACTTGCTGCCCGCCCTGCTCGCCGGGAAAGTCGATGCCGTCGTCGGCGTCTATTGGACCTGGGAGGCCATCCAGGCCCGCTTGCGCGGCTACCCGGTGAATGTGATGCGCGTCGAGCACTGGGGTGTCCCGAATTACTGTGAGTTGGTGCTGATCTCGAGCGACAAGCTCCTACGTACCAAATCGAATCTGGTTCGCTCCACCGTTCAGGCGCTGCAGCAGGGCTACGCCTACGCCGCCCATCATCCCGTGTACGCGTGGCAAGCGCTACACGCCGCCGACAAGGCCCTGCAGCGCCGGCTGGTGCTCCGCAGCCTCCGGCTTGTCGGCCCGATCGAGACCGCCGCTCGCACGGTCGGGTACCAGAACCCGGCTCAGTGGCGCCACTATGCTGCGTGGCTCTACCGGAACCACCTCATTCCCCACCAGGTGAACGTGAGCCAGGCCTTCACCAACCGGTTTTTAGCCGGATCCGTGGCCTCCTCCCAATAGAATGTTCGAGGCCCGACCAGGGTTCTCTCTATGGACATCATCCACGCCATTCCCGCGGCCATCCAGCTCATCCTGCAAAATCCTCAGGACTTCGAGCAGAAGCTGGATACGCACCTGCTGCTGACCGGCTGGTCCTTGCTCATCGGCATCGTCGTGGCGTTTCCCCTCGGCGTCGTCGCCTCTCGCATCGGCTGGGTCTCGCTGTACTCGCTCAACGGCGCGGGCATCTTGCGGGCGATTCCCAGCATTGCCTTACTCTTCCTGGCGTACCCGTACCTGGGAATCGGCTTTCTTCCGGCATTGCTGGCGCTGGCCGTGCTGGCCATTCCTCCCATCTTGATAAACACCAGCCTGGGCTTCCGCGGCGTCGATCCGGCGATCCGAGAAGCGGCGGAGGGGATGGGAATGAGCACCTGGCAAGTGCTCACCCGGGTCGAGCTGCCGCTCGCAACGCCCGTAGCAATTGCGGGGCTGCGCACGGCCACGGTCGAGGTCATTGCGAGCGCCACACTCGCCACATTCATCGGCAGCGGCGGGCTGGGAGACTACATTGCCGAAGGACTGGCGGTGCTCAACGTGCCCCTCATGGTGGAGGGGGCTCTCCCTGTGGCCGTCTTGACCTTGATCGCCGAACTCCTGTTGGGGGGAACCGAGCGCTTGACTCGTTCGTACGCGGGCGTGCGGTAGTCGCGTACAATGCTCCGTGCTTGAAGCCAACACCCTCCTCAACGACCGCTACCGAATCCTGGAGCAGATAGGCGAGGGAGGCATGGCGACGGTCTACAGCGCCGTCGACACAAGGCTCGGGCGTAACGTTGCGATCAAGGTCCTTCACCCCGAGTACGCCCGCGATCATCCGTTCGTCGAGCGCTTCCAGCAGGAGGCTGAGTTCGCGGCCAGCCTGGGGGCGCATCCGAACATTGTCGACATCTATGACATCGGCCAGGACCAGGACCTGCATTACATCGTGATGGAGTTGGTGGAAGGGCGGAGCCTGAAGCAGCTCATGACGGAGCGCGGGCCTTTTCCGGTGGAGCAGGCGTTCGCCCTGGGCCAGCAGATTGCCGGCGCCCTGGACTTTGCGCACCATCGCGGGCTGGTGCACCGCGACGTGAAGCCCCAGAACATCCTGGTAACGCCGCAGAATGTCGCCAAGGTCACCGACTTCGGGATCGCTCGAAGCGCCGGCGCTTCTCAGATGACGCGCACCGGCATGGTGATCGGCACGGTTCACTACCTCTCGCCCGAGCAGGCCCAGGGGAAATCGGCCGAGCCTCCCTCGGATATTTATTCGTTGGGCGTCATCCTGTACGAAATGCTCACCGGTCACCTGCCGTTTGAGGCGGAGAACGCCGTGGGTGTGGCCATGCAGCACGTCCATAGTGAGCCGCCTTCGCCCTGGGAGTTCAATCCCACCCTTCCGGCGGCGGCCGTTGCAACGGTTATGCGGGCCCTCGAGAAAGATCCGGAGCGGCGCTATCGTGATGCCGGCGAGTTCGCCGCTGCCCTCTCCAGTCTCTCCGCCCCCGCAGGCGCGACGACGGTGATTGGCGCGGTTGGCCCGCCGGTGGAACCCACGATAGTTCAGCCGCCGGCGGGAGGAGGACCTCCGGCTCGTCGTGTACCGCCGCCGGAAGACGTTGGCCCACCAGGTCATACCCTCCGAAACGTAGCCCTCGGCGGTGTGGCGCTTCTCCTGCTGGCCGCTATTGGTGTGGCCGCGTTTTCTACCGCCGGCAACATCTTCGGGGGCGCAGCTTCACCCACGAGCACTCCCAGGCCGCATCACAAGAAGCACACTCCCACGCCCAGGCCAACCAAGACCCCCACCGCTGCGCCGACGCAAACGCCGGTGGTTGTTGCGCCGGTGGCCACGTCTACCCCGGTCCCTACCGTCAAAGCAACTCCCAAGCCGGAACCAACGGCAACTCGGACTCCTCGTCCGATTCGTCCCACCGCGACGCCGACTTTCGCCCCTGTGGCGACCAGCACGCCCGTTCCACACAAACGAGCAACAGTCACCATCGTACCGTTCAGGCCGACTGCGACCCCTACGGGCATAGGCTAGAGGCGCTGCGCGCTGGGCGGGCGCGCCACGCGCCGTTTGCGATGTTTCGTCCCAGGCACATCCGGCAACCAGGTGCTGCTTTCGGGCGTGACACCCCGTCGACACCCTCGGCCGGCCTATGCGGACGCCGCATGCTCCGTTCGCGACGTTTCGTCCGCGAGGCACATACGGCAACCAGGTGCCACTTTCCGGAGTGATACCGTCTCGAAACCCATGGCCGGCCCGCGCCGGCGCCGAAGGCGGACGGCGTAGGCCGGCTAGCTCCTGCGCCGGCTGCCCGATGGCCTGGAGGTTGAATTCGGACGAGGACGAGTGCAATGGCTCGTTGGGCATGTGGCTCGCGAAAGCGAGCCGCCGCAGGCGAGAAGCGTGTCGCCAGCAGAACTTTCGCTGCGCGCGATGCCTGGTCGCCGAATCATCCGAAGAAGTAAGCTTGTCTCAATACGATCCACCTCCGAGTCGAGAGGCACTGTGAGCGACAAGAAGGAGACGGCATTTGGGAGTTGACGTCGCGCCGAGTGGTCGGGACGGCTCCGTGTCGCGCATGGTTTCGCCGCCTGCCGTCAACCTCTTGTGCCGGCTGGCGATCGCGGGCATCGTTCTCTACGTCATCCTGGATGTCGTCGCTCAATTATTGCCGCCCCACTACAGTCCGATCCGCCAGGCGGAGAGCGATCTTGCCGTCGGGCCGTATGGCTGGATCATGACCGTCAACTTTGTGGTTCGCGGTCTGTTCTCCGCGGCGATCCTCATCGTGCTGAGGCGCTGCCTCCAGGTTCGGCACGCATCTCTCGGCCTAGCCCTGCTCGGTGTTTGGATGATCGCAGCGTTCGTGCTCGCCCTGTTTCCCACCGATCTCGTCGGCGAGCACTCGGTCCACGGGATTATTCACCTTGTGGTAGCGCTCCTGGCGTTCGTCAGCGTGACCGTCGCGGTGGAGCTCTTGTCACGCTCGCTTGCGGATAGCCCACTCTGGCACACCGTGGGGACGAGGGCCGCCTGGATAGCTCACCTCGTGGTGGCCGCGTTTGTCGTGGAGATCCTCACGAGCAAAATCCACCGGATCAGCGGCCTGACAGAACGGTTGTTCCTGGCTTCCGTCCTGCTGTGGCTCGCGGTTGTTGCGGTAAACGTGGTCGTGGCCGGCCGCCGGGTACAGGCGCCCGTTCCCGATTGACTACCGGCCGGATCGAGGTGATCGCCGGACCGATGTTCGCCGGCAAGACCGAAGAGTTGCTGCGGCGAATGCGCCGTGCCGCCATTGCCCATAGGACCGTACAGCTCTTCACTCACCGGCTCGACCACCGTTCTGCACCGGGCACTACGAGCTCGCACAGCGGCCTCAATTTCCCCTCGGAGAGAGTTGCCGCGGCCATCGATCTTGAGAGCGCGGTGGGCGCGCAGACCGAGATCGTGGGTATCGACGAGGCGCAGTTCTTCGGTCCGGAGCTACTGGAGGTGGTCGATCGGATGGCAGATGCGGGCAAGCAGATGATCATTGCGGGGCTTGTCGTGACGTTTGACGGCAGCCCGTTCAGCCCCTTGCCCGAGCTGATGTCTCGTGCCGAGCGCGTCTACAAGCTCACCGCGGTCTGCTCCGTCTGCGGCGCCGACGCCGTCTTCCATCAGCGGATCGAACCGGTGGCGAGCACTGCCGCTGAACTGACGCCCGAGCACGTGGGCGGCCTCGAAAAATACGAGGCTCGTTGCCGCGAACACTTCTCCTACCGTGAAGCGACATACCCGCTGTCCTAGTCGGTCCATCGTCCGAGAAGCGCAAGCCGTCACGCCCGCGTAGATATGAGCCGCATTTCCGACGGTACAGCCGCCCCAAGAAGGTGCAACGCAACGTCGTTCCCTTTGTAGAGCGGCGCCTCTGCTTGGTCCGTCCGTACACTGACCCGATGCTATCGTGAAGCGATATGCCCGCTATCCTCGATCTTGGCCACGGCATCCACGCCGTCGATCTGGAGTTTCAAGGCCGGCCGGGCGTTATTGCCGCATACCTCATCGAGGATGCCGGTGAGCGGGCGCTGGTCGAGGTCGGGCCGAGCACGACCCTCGAGATGCTGTTAGCGGGCCTGCGAGAGCTGCGCGTGCCGCCCGAGAGCATCTCGAAGGTTCTGCTCACCCACATCCACCTCGAC
>JBOGSL010000392.1:0-4485 GCA_050695395.1 Chloroflexota bacterium
TGCTACTCCCTCTGTAGATCCCGACGGAGTCGATCGGCTTATCCCCGTTTCTCAGGCGGCCCGGCTCCTGGCCGTCCATATCTCCACCGTCCGGCGCTGGATCCGCCACGGCAAGCTCCCCGCCTACCGGCTGGGCGACAAAGGGGTTCGCGTGCGCTATGACGATCTGATGCAGCTTCTCACTCCCCTCGAGATCGGACAGAAGGATAACGTGCGCTCCGACGATCGGTCGTCCCGACCCCATCGCCTGACGGACGAGGAGCAGCACCAGGCCCGGGCGGCGGTCACCGGCGCCAGGACGCTGCAGGACGAGTTTCGCGCAAGGTACGGGACCATGTCCCCTGAGTCGTGGGAGATCCTGAACGAGTCGCGCAGCGAGCGCACCGCTAGTCTGTCACCCGCGACCGAGGAGTAATCTGCGTCGACTCCTCCGTCGCCGCCAAGTGGGTGCTCCAACAACACGTTCTGTCTCTTTCAGACCACCAACGTTTGGTACAACTACAACCACGTGCGCGGGTGGAATGACGGTCACATCTCCGGCAACGTGGATTCCTACGCCGGCGGAGGGTGCTACGGGGCACTGTCAAAGCACGAACAGTTGGTCCGCGACTACTAGACCAGGAGATTGCGATGGGTGCCGGATCACTCACTCGAAGGCTGAAAGATTGGTGGCGAGCGTTGCTGAGTCTCCCGAGGACCATGACTCTCCTTCCTCCCCTGGTGCTCCTCGGGGCCTCCTTACCCCTGCTGTTGACGGGCATGGTCCTGAAGGGTTACGGGTGGACCTCTACCTGTGGCCCGCTAGTCCCGTCTCACGTTACTCAGACCGTCACCTGCACAAACCCCGGCGGGACAACAACAAAGTTCACTCTCGGGCCGTCCGTCCCGGTGTGGTCTTCCTCAAGCGTCGACCGCAACGCCCAGTCCAGGAGCGCAGTGGAACCGGGAGGCGACCCGCGACATCGAACTGGAGAGCTTAGAGCGTTGGGCACGAACTGGCCCGGAGAGGTACTAAGGAAGAAATGAGGCGTATTCTAATTACAGTAGTAGCAGTGTAAATGGCCGCCGCGCTGTCCGCCGCGCCCCAACGCATCGGGGGGCCCAAGGCGCCCCCGCCTCGCCTGTTCTTGCGCCGGCCTCGACCTCGCAGAGCGTGACTTACGAAGTACCGGCTCCCCAGGCGGAGTGCGACGCTATCCATGCAGCCCACCCTCAGTTGCCGGCCGTGACCCCGTGCCAGGATGCCGTGACGTTTACTGAGGGCCCTTCAGCCGCTCTCACCAATGGGCCGGCTGGTTATCAAGCGGAACAGGTGTCTACGCAGATGTGTAGCGTGTACGGCTGCTCGTTTTGGTCGAACTCGGTCAGTTTTTGGGTCCAGTACAACGGATCCTACGTCTATCTGGATGGCGCCCAGCCTACTTGTACGCCATCTAATAGCGTCTTCTACGGTCAATCGATCGACTGGTGCGGGATTTGGAACAACGGCGGCCAGAACGGCTACGGGTACATGAACGGAGGCGATAACTTCCGGGTTTTCTATAACGTGGTGACCTGCAACTACTGGCAGCGAATCAACGTGAGGACAAACGGGACGAGTTGGGTAACTAACGGCAGTTCAACCGGATGCTGATCCAGCTGGGCTCGGTAGATCCGTTGGGGGTGCGTCGCAGAGGCGCCCCCCGCTCGCCATGATTCGTCGGGCGCGCCGTGAGTTGATCAGCAGTGTGGTCGGCACGCTGCTCGGACTGGTAGCCCTCGCGTACGCCATCTTTGGGCCAATATACACACAGTACACTGACTCTACGAGTGCCCAGCGCAGCGCGTGGCAGAGCGGCGTCGCTTCGCAGGGGCTCGCGTTGGAAGTTGCCGTGGGCCTAGCCTTCATCATCGCGAGTCTCGCCGCCTACTACCACGCCGTGCAAGGACGCACTATCGGGCTGGTCGTCCTGGCTGCCGCGGCGCTTCTCGCTTGGGCGTACACTCTCGCAGGGATCGCGAGCATAGGCCTATTCTTCGTTCCAGGCAGCGTCGCGTTAACCGTGTCGGTCGTTTATGGACTGAGGTGGGCAGCGCGCGGCTGATTTTACGAGCATGGGTCACAGCACCCTGCTCACCTTCGAGACACTGGTAGCTTTCACGGCGGTCGTGTAGCGGAACCGGCTTCGGATGTGACAGCATCTCTCGCAGCCGCTCCGATTGCTCGTCAGTCGGGATGCCGCGTAGCACACCCTATTGTTCGTGGGTTTCGAAGCACGACCTGACTTTAGCCAAAAACAAATGGCGCACCTGGAGGGATTCGAACCCCCGACACCTAGTTCCGAAGTTTGATGCCGGCGTTTTCGCTCAGGTTCACGCTCGTTCGCCTGTGTTTGCTGACGCTTCACCGGGCCGGCGAGCATCGCTTGTTGCGGTCAGATTGTGGTCAGCTAGATCTCGTTTTCTGAGAGATCGGCTAACTTAAGCAAGCTCCGGAGCAGACCGGGCTTTTGCGATCGGCTGCCGTGCACTGACACCGCAAGCTTCACGTCGACGCCTTCTGTGCCACAGTCATCGTGGCGTCCGTGCACCCGCGGAGGTTGTCGCCGCCCGACCAGATCCGCCTATCGACGGTGAGCGTACATATCTCGCAGCATGCAGATCTGCGTCCCGTGATGACTCACTTCGTTGAGTAACGATGCGACGGCGCGGTCACCACGCTTCCACGGGTGGCCGCCGGCATCCCGTTCCAACATCTCGTCCGATGCGCCGTCCAAGGCGGTGCGGAGTGCTGCCCAGCCGTCACGAAACCGGGCGATGGCCTCATCGACAGTGGGGATGACCGCGTACCCCCACATCCGCCGGTAGCCCTCGACGGTCGGAGTCACGGTGCCCCCGACGAAGTCCAACTGTGCGGTCAGTCCGGGGGCAGCGCCGACGTGGTTGAGCAGCCAGCCGATCGTTCCCATTGGCTCGTTCGGCTCGCCCTGAGCATTCAGCGGCCACGCCGACATCTGAGCCGCCCAGTCTTGGTCGCATACCCAGTCGCCTTCTGGATCACCGCTCGGGTTTGGAGTACTGCATGTCTCCCGGCATCGAATTCCCCACGCGCCCGGATGCGGCTCCCAGTCAAACTCGTCTTGGGTGAGCCGGTAGAACGCTCGGCCGAGGGTGTAGCGGTCGATGAGCGTCATCCAGTTTTGCAGAACATCCACCCGTTTGCCGGCCATGTCGCCTCCCAACCGCACTCTATCGCACACCGGTAAAAGGACAGAGAAAGCGGAAAATTCCCGCGAAGTAGAGACGCGAGCCGCAAATGCGTGCTTTGGCGCACCTGGAGGGAGTCGAACCCCCACGCCCAGTTCCGAAGATCGCTAGCAAAGGAGGTGACCGCCTGTTCGCTGCCGTTCGCTACAAGTCGTCATGGGCCGGAATCCGCGCGCAATCTCGTGGCAGCGACGACGGCGGCTGGGCCCGAATATCGGCGAACGACGAAAGAGGATTCGAGTTCGAAGACACCTTGAGGACAAGCAAGCCACTAGAGCCAAGCGATGATCCTTCCCGTATAAGGGATGGGCACCCTATCAAGAGCGTGGCGACAGCGCGGCGCGCAGTTCGTCGGCGAGCGCATCAGGCGACGCGCCGACGGCAAACTCGAGGATGATCTGCGCGAGGCGAGGGTCGGGCACGTCAACGTCCAACCCGTTGAGGGCGAGGAACGTGGTCATGGCGATGAGGGCGGTTCGCTTATTGCCGTCGAGAAAGCTCTGACTCTGCGCGATCCCGTGGGCAAGGATGGCCGCCTGAGTTGCGATGTCGGCTTGCTCGTAGGTCGCGTGGTTGATGGGACGAGCCAAAGCGCTCTCCAAGATGCGAGCATCCCGTAGGCGATCGCGTGCAGCCTAGGCGTCGATGTTGAAGATACGGGCGTGCAGGCGGACAACGTCGTCGAGGCCGAGGTAGAGGATATCCTCGGTCACTCGCCGCGGTGGTCGTGTTCCGCAAGGATGCGAAGGGCTTCCACGTGCTTCTCGATCATCTCGTCGGCGAGGGCATCGAACTGGGCCGCCACGTCGCCGGCGCGTAGCATCCGAATCTCGCCCGCCTCGTCGCGCCCTAGAAAAACGTACGCACCCGGCACCCAGCCGTCGTCTTCCCAGTCCTTTGGGAGGGCGACCATGTTGCTATTGCCGACCCGGCGAATCTTGAGCATCTTCATGGCTGCATTATACCGTCGGGATATCCCGGATATCTATTGACGCCCTACTACTTCCATCGTTCCTCGCCTCGAGGCCAGCCGCGGACCAGCAGGGGATGTGGCTGAAGTGCCGGCCGCGACACGTTAACGTGTGCGCGCCACAAGCAATGGCGCACCTGGAGGGATTCGAACCCCCGACACCCAGTTCCGAAGACTGGTGCTCTATCCGCTGAGCTACAGGTGCATGGCACACCGATTGTAGCGGTTGAGAAGATTGGCGAACGGGAGTATCAGGGCGTGAACTGAGA
>JBOGSL010000393.1:0-3006 GCA_050695395.1 Chloroflexota bacterium
CGACCGTTCTCGACGGCTTCTCCAAGACGTACGCTATGACGGGCTGGCGCCTGGGTTTCGGTGTGATGCCCGAGTGGATGGCGCCCCACATAACACGCCTCATCACAAACTGCGACTCCTGCACCGCGACGTTCACGCAGGAGGCTGGCGTGGAAGCTCTTACCACCGACCAACAGCCTGTGAAGGAGATGGTGGAGGAGTTTCGTCGCCGGCGTGATCTGGTCATCGAGGGACTGAACGACATCCGAGGCGTAACCGCCGCAATGCCCCAGGGCGCCTTCTATGCCTTCCCGAACATCAAGGGAACGGGGCTGACCTCGCGCCGTGCGGCGGATTCGCTCCTATACGATGCCGGGGTTGCCACCCTCGCCGGCACTAGCTTCGGCGCCAATGGCGAGGGCTACCTGAGGCTGTCGTACGCCAACTCGTTGGAGAACCTGCAGGAGGCGCTGCGCCGCATGAAATCGCATCTCGAAGCGCCGGTGAAGGTTGCGGCCGGCTAGGCGGAATGTTCTAAAATAGGGCACCGGCTATGACGGGGAGGAGTAGAGGCTTCTCCGGTCCCAGAGAAGGGGATGCTCGCTGAAAGTCCCCCGACCGCACAGCCTCGAATGTTGCCCCTGAGCCATCCGGTCTCGGCCGGCGCGGGTGCGTTATCACCACAACGAGCGTTCTGCGTAGCGAAGAACGGAAGCAGGGTGGTACCGCGATGACCTCCGTCGTCCTTGTGACGGCAGGAGGCATTTTTGTAGTGGCCGGTTATAGAATCTGGCCACCGATCGCGGAGGTGGGCATGATGACGGGCGAGACAGTGGAAGCGGGTCGGCTGGCCCCGCGTTACCAGCCGTCAGAAGTAGAGCGCCGTTGGTACCCGTTCTGGTTGGAGCACGGTTATTTCAAGCCGGAGCTCGACTCGAAAGCCCCGCCGTTCGTCATTACCATCCCGCCGCCCAATGTCACCGGCGTGCTCCACATCGGCCACGTGCTGACCTACGGCATCGAGGACGTGGTGGGCCGCTTTAAGCGCATGCAGGGCTTCAACACGCTTATCGTTCCCGGGATGGATCACGCGAGCATCGCCATCCAGATGGTGGTGGAGAAGGAGCTAGCTAACGAGGGGCACACTCGTCAGTCCCTGGGACGCGAGGCGTTCATTGAACGCGTCTGGTCGTTCAAGGATGACCACGCCGCGCGAATTCGGGCTCAATTCCAGGCGCTTGGCGCCGGCTTTGACTGGAGCCGAGAGCGGTTCACCCTCGATCCCGCTTACAGCGATGCCGTGCTCGAGTTCTTCATCCGGCTTTACGAAGAGGGCAAAATCTATCGAGGCTGGCGGGTAGTCAACTGGTGCCCGCGCTGTCGCTCCACGATCTCGGACATCGAGGTCGAGCAGGTCGAGCGCGAGGATACGCTTTACTACCTGCGCTATCCCTTGAAGGACGGCGATGGCTCGATCGTGGTCGCGACGGTTCGTCCGGAGACAATTCTCGGTGATGTCGCGGTGGCCGTTCACCCGGCCGACGAGCGGTATCAAAATCTGATTGGCCGAACGGCAGTCTTGCCGCTGCTCGGCCGCGATCTCGAGATCGTGGGCGATGAAATGGTGGATCGCGAGTTCGGAACCGGGGCCGTGAAGATTACCCCGGCACACGATTTTGCCGACTTTGAAGTAGCGCAGCGGCACGATCTGGACATGCCGATCCTGATTGACGCGGACGGGCGACTGACGAGCGTTGGCGGCGCGTATCAAGGTCAATCGATCACAGAGGCGCGCGAGAATGTGCTTCTTGATCTGCGTGACGGCGGCTACCTGGTGAAGTCCGAGCCGTACCGGCATGCCGTTCCCACCTGCGAGCGATGTCACACCGTGATCGAGCCGCTCCTCTCGGAGCAGTGGTTCATGAAGATGGAGGAGCTGGCGGAGCCGGCCATGGACGTCGTGCGAAAAGGTGAGATCCGGTTCGTGCCGGATCGCTGGGCAAGAATTTACCTCGACTGGATGGAACACATCCGGCCGTGGAACATCTCGCGCCAACTCTGGTTCGGCCATCGGATTCCGATCTACTACTGCGCCAATGGCCACGCTGTGGCAGCGAAGAGCTGGCCCGAGGCCTGTTCCCGTTGCAACGACCAGATCGTGCGTCAGGATGAGGACATCCTCGACACCTGGTTCAGCTCGGCGCTCTGGCCGTTCGCCACACTCGGCTGGCCCGAGGAGACGGTTGATCTCGGCACGTTCTATCCCACCTCGTTCATGAGTACCTCCAGCCAGATTCTCTACCTCTGGATTGCTCGCATGATCATGACTGGCCTCAAATTCATGGACGAGATACCGTTCCCGGTGGTCCTGATCAGCCCGACCGTCCTCACCGGCGAAGGCCAGCGCATGAGCAAATCGCTGGGGACGGGCTCGGACCCCATGCAGCTGGTCGAGATGTACGGAGCCGACGCTCTGCGTTTCGCCCTTATGACTGCGGGCAATACGCATCAGCAGGACACGCGCTTCTCCGTCGAGAAGGTCGAGCTTGCCCGCAACTTCACCAATAAGTACTGGAATGTGGCTCGCTTCATTCTCGGAGAGCAGGAGGCCGGCGAGGTAGGAGACATTCGGCTCGAAGCGGCGGACAAGTGGATTCTGAGCCGGCTTGCCCACATCGAAGAAACCGTAACGTCCGGCCTGGAGCGCTACGAGCTGGCCGGTCCCGGCCAGGCTCTCCACGACTTCATCTGGAGCGAGGTTGCCGACTGGTACCTGGAGATAGCCAAACCGCGGCTGTACGATAAGAGCAATCTCGTCGGCCGTGGCACGGCTCAAGCCGTTCTCTGGTCTGTCCTGGATCGGGTGACGCGACTGCTGCATCCGTACATGCCGTTTATCACCGAAGAGGTCTGGCAGCACCTCCGCAACAGCGCGGGGAGCCCGGGCATGGCACTATCCTCGTGGAACGAGCCGCTGCCGGAGAGCGTGATGATCTCGCCGTGGCCCGAACCCGGGGAGCGCGACGC
>JBOGSL010000394.1:0-5073 GCA_050695395.1 Chloroflexota bacterium
GCCCGAAGTGACACTGCAGGTGGAGCAACGACTTGCTTTCCACAGTGCCAACTTCCTTCAACTCAACCGAATGCAAGCTGGTGCCGCCCCGCTTAAAGTCTTCGACCGGATAGTGGCGGAGATGGACGGCGGTTCGCTCGTCCCAGTTCGCTCGATTCGCTTCTAAAGCATCTGACCGATCCATCAGTCGGGAGGGATAAGATCGAACCAGCGATCCAGGAACTGTCGGTTGCCCACCACCGATAGCGAGTCGGCCGGGGATCGTTGCCAGAGATAGAGCAAAATATCCGAGGCGGGCCCGGCGACCGCGACGCCGGCCTTCTGCTCGTCGGTGGATGTAACCTCGACTCCCCCGGCTTCCGGGAAGAACACATCCCATTGCCCAGGTATGTCGGTGGTTCGAAATCGAAAGAGTTCGTTGCGCCCGGGAAGCTCCGAATCCGGCCTGCGATCAACCGCGTGCATCGAGAGAGCCTCATCAATGCCGTCGACGGAAAGCTCCGGATCGATCGGGACGGCATCGCCGAGAGCATGCTCGACGTCCCACCGATGCACCGCAGTCTCGTGCGCCATACGCCGATCGTACCAGCCAACACTCTGGACCGGCTCCCACCAGGTCCATACTCGGGCATCGACACTCCGGGAGCGCAGAGCCGCGAGCAAGGCGTCCGTGCGGTCACGATACCAATCCAAGAGACGGTCGGACTGCGCGAAGGCTTCATCTCGTTCCGCGCGCATCGTCTGGTGCTTCTCATGGAGCGCTGAGGAGTCGATCGCTCCCGTTGAGACTACGTCCGTGAAGAACTCGTATACCTCACCCAGGTGGCGCACCAGGTCGCCGATCGCCCAACCCGGGCAGGTGGGGACGGGAACGGCGAGGTTTCCCGGTGCCGCCGTTCGCAACGCCTCCGACTCGCTTTTGAGGGCCGCATGAAAGGACGCTCGATCCATAGTCCGCTCCTCTCTAAAGTGTAGGCCCGTGTCTTGGAAGGCCGTGGCGCGGAGAAGAAGATTCCGGCCTACTGGTTAGGCACGCTTCCCTGTTCTGGCACATTTTCTGGAAATCGCGACTGGGGAGAAAGAGGCTGTCATGTATGGCACTACAAACAAGCCGTCAAGCGGCATGCCTCTTGCACCTAGCAAGTCGTCAAGATCAAACCAACGAAGGGAGGGTTCCCATTTGGCGAGATGAAACCGTAGAAGTCGCGACCCCGTCGTCCGCTTCCGCCATTTCTGTCTCGCGTATTCGGAAGGAGTAAACACATGGCCCAAGTTGATCGAACAACGAATTTGCGCAGTGTCCAGTCGATGCAGGCAGAGCGTGAGCAGAGCCTCAACGATCGCTTCGGTGGCTTTTACTGGGGCTCTGATTTCATCGGGTTTGCCGTCGCTCTCTTCTTCACGCTGGTATTCCTCGGCATCGTCGCCGCGATCGTTGGGGGAACGGGCTACCAACTGGGCACGCCGCTCCCCAAACTCGGGGGCAGCATCTCCAGCGCGCAGCAAGACCTAGCCATTGGCACCCTGGTGGGTAGCCTCATAGCGCTCTTCCTGGCGTACCTGGTAGGAGGCTATACGGCAGGGCGAATGGCGAGGTTCGACGGTGTGAAGAACGGGATCGGTGTCGTGATCTGGACGATAGTGGTAGCCATAGTTCTGGCCATTGTGGGAGCGGTGCTGGGAAGCAAGTTCAACGTGGCCAGCCAGATTCACTTGAGCGTCGGCTCATCCACCCTGACGGGCGCAGGTATCGTGTCGCTGATCGTCGTTCTTATCGTGATGCTGCTTGGGGCAACGATCGGAGGCTGGATGGGAGCTCATTACCACAAGCACATCGACGAAGCGGTGGGAACTGCCTGATGAGAACCCTGCAGAACTACGACGGCCGGGAGGTAATCGATTCGACAGGCCAGCGGATCGGCACTGTTGAGCGGACGTACGACGATCCGACCGGCGAGCCCCGTCTGGTCGAAGTCAGCATGGGACATCTACTAGGCAAAGAGCACCGGCTGGTGCCTGTCGACACTGGGAGCCTCATAGATCAGGGATTGCAAGTCCTTTACAGCAAGGATGCGATCGACAACTCGCCGGATGCGTCTTCCGCAGGAGACGCGCTCGACGGCACGCTGTACACCCAGGTTCAGGAGTACTACGCCGATCAGCGAACTTCGGCGTCGAATCAGAGCGGGCCGAATTCGAATGGAAGCGGCTCAGCCACCTCACAGGAGAACGTAAGTATGAACACCACCACCGTCGCCCCGGTTCAGTTGATGAACTATGACCTGATGGATAACCAGGGCAACAAGATCGGCTCCATCGACGGCGTCTGGACTGACCCGACCAGCGGCGATCTGTCTTTCCTCGGCGTAAAGACAATCCCTCTCGTCGGGAAAACGTACGTCGTGCCCGCGAGTCAGGCGCAGATCGACAGCAATAACCACACGGTCACGGTGCCGTACACACAGGACGCGATCAAGAACGCGCCCACGTACGACACCAGCAAGCAGATCAGTCCGAGCATGATGGCGAGCATCGAGAGCTACTACCAGGAGGCCCAGAGTCAGGGCGGCACGGGGGCCGGCGCCGTCCCGGTGACGAACGGGAATGGATCGAGCGGATCGAACGGCATCGCCAACTTCCCGGTCGACGATCTGACATACGACCTGTACACCCTGATCTCGGAGAAGCTCGAAGGATTGGAAGCCTATGCGGAATACATCGACGACGCAAGCGACGACCAGAACGTCGCCCAGTTATTCCAGCAGCTGAGCCAGCAGGACGCCCAGGGCATCGAGCAACTGCAACAGGCATTGGTAACGCGGTTGACCAGCCAACAACAAGGCAACTAGGCGATCCGCGCGGCTCGCCCAACCGAAACACATTCGGGCAGGTTGAAGGAGGAACACATGGCAACAACCGACCAGGCTCAGAACAAGGCCGCCAATAGTTCTGGATCGTCCAGCGGCCAGTCGGCCACGGACCAGGCGACTCAGAAGGTGACCCAGCAGGCGCAGCAAGCCGCGGCAAAAGCGGAACAGCAGGCGAAATCGACCGCCAAGCAGCAGAAGCAGAACGTGGCCCAGAATCTCAGCACGGTCTCCAAGGCATTGGAGCAATCCGGGGAGCAGTTGCAGAAGCAGGGGGCCACGACCGCGAGCAACGTGGTGGACGGCGTGGCAAATCGAATCGACGGCGTCGCCGAATATCTACAAAACACGACAGTAGACCAGATGGCAACTCAGGCACAGGATCTGGTCCGCCGCGACCCGACGGTCATCCTGGGGGCCGCGTTCGGGCTCGGCTTCCTTCTGTCCCGCTTCCTCAAGAGTTCTCCGCAGAGCGGCGGAAGTCAGGGCTCCGGAAGCGGCCGGCAGAGATCATTGGGGTACGGCCAGCAGTATTCGGGCTTCGACGGCTCGGGGTCGTACGGAAGCGGGCAAATGAGCGGCTCGAACCTGTACGGTCAGGGCGCAACGAGTGACGGAACCGCATTGGGCGGGGCCGGGCTCGGCGGAACGACCGGCGAACCGTTTGTCGTTGAGGTCGACGAAGTTGTTGTTGAGGAACCGGGCTATGGCACGATCAACGAGCGAAACTACTAGTCAGACAAACCGCGACGAATCTCTCGGCGATCTCTTTGCCGACCTGTCCCGGGAGACGGGGACTCTCGTGCGCGAAGAGGTGGCCCTAGCCAAGACCGAGATCACGCACAAGTTCGCCGCAGCGGGCAAGGACATAGGCTTCCTCGTGGCCGGCGGCGCGATCGCCTACGCGGGCCTTCTGGCCCTGGTCGCCACCGCGATCGTCGCCATCGCGCAGCTCGGCCTCTGGCCGTGGCTGGCAGCGCTGATCGTGGCGGTAGTGGTACTGGGGATCGGCGGGTTTCTCGCCATGCGGGGCATCAGTAACCTCAAACACCTCGACGTCGCCCCGAGGGCGACGCTCGACAGTCTGAAGGAGGACGCCTCATGGGCCAAGGAGCAGATTTAGGGCGAAGTGATTCGTATCCATTGAGCGGAGGCGAGACCGGAGCCCAGGACCTCGGGCCGGTGACGGAATCGAACTCGACACCGTCGCCCGACGGAGATGACGAAGTCGCGGCGCAGCGGGCTCAAGTGGAGCAGACCCGAGACGAAATGAGCGGCACGATCGACGCTATCCAGCAAAAGCTGAGCCCTGGCAACCTGGTGCAAGGAGCGAAGGAAAGCGTCAGAGAAGCGACGATTGGAAGAGTGGAGGGCGTCTTGAATACGGCAACTGACAAGGTCGAGCAGGCCGAGGAGGCTGCGACCGACATGGGTGGGTCGATCATCGACACCATCAAGCAGAATCCAATTCCAGCAGCACTGGCTGGAATCGGGCTTGGCTGGCTCATCGCTGAGGCGCGCAGTCAAAGTTCGGGATCTCAGTCGAACCGAACCACGTACCAGGGCTACGCATATCGCAACTCGCGGCGCGGCTACGGACGGGGCTACGAATACGGCCAAGGCCCGTATGCCGAAGGTGGCTACACGGCCGACTACTTGGGCGGATCCGGAACTCAGAGCGACGGCTCGGGAGCCGGGGACGCCGTCAATCAGGTCCAAAACACGCTGGGCCAGGCGGCGAACCAGGTTCAGCAGACGGTTGGGCAGACGGTGAATCAAGCGCAACAGACAGTGGGACAGACGATGAATCAGGCGCAAGAGCAAGTGCAGCAGGTCGGTAGCAGCTTCAGCGCGATGGTCGAGGAGCGGCCCCTGGCGATGGCGGCCGGCGCGCTAACTCTGGGCCTGGCGGTTGGGCTGGCCATCCCGGAAACGCCGCGAGAGAATGAGCTCATGGGCGAGGCCCGCGAAACCGTCATGCAGAAAGCTGAAAGCGCCGCGCAAGACACGATGCAGAAGGTCGAGAAGGTAGCCGAGCAAGCGGTGGGAACAGCGCAAGAAAGCGCGAAGAAACAGGGACTGACGTAGAGCGGGGAAATTGGCCGGCGGCCTGGCCGTCAACTGATGGACGTTGAGACGACGCACGCGGAGCCGGGCAATGCCAGGCTCCGCGCGCGTGTCGGTCAAGCCTGGTGCGGCAGAGAGG
>JBOGSL010000395.1:0-7350 GCA_050695395.1 Chloroflexota bacterium
ACTGTCGTGTTGCCGTTTGGACCTAAGTGCATGGTTCGCCTTTCCCGAAGGGTGCAGTTGAGTTTCGGACGATCAGCTCCGGACCGGGCTCGCCGATTGTGAGGTCTGGGAGGCGCTCACCTTCCACGGCTGCCGCCGTCGCCCGTACCGCCTCCCGCCCCAACTCAGCCATTGGCATTCGAACTGCGGTAAGAGTCGGCCTCACATACTCGGCAACCCAAAGGTCGTTGACCGCAGCGATAGATAGGTCCTCGGGAAGGCGAAGACCGGCGTCAGCCGCTCCGGCCAAGGCGCCGACACCCGCCGCGCCGTTCGCCACCACCACTGCCGACGGTCGGGATCGCGACGACAGCAGCCGACGGGCTGACACTCGTCCCTCCGCTGGATTCCAGCCCCCGATGCCAAGCCACTCCCTGCGTATTGCGAGGCCTGCATCCTCCATAGCGCCTCGGAAGCCGGACGCTCTCCGCTCCGCTCGAGCGGAAGGTGCTCCCCCAAGGAACCCAATCCGGCGGTGCCCTAGCCGAATCAGGTGCTCCGTCGCCAGTCTCGTTCCCGCCGCGTCCGGCAGGGCGACTCCAGGGTAGCCGCCGCGCCCTAGCTCATCTACTAGGACAAGCGGGATTGGAGAGGGCTCCATCTCTTGAAGCAGGTCGAGGGCTGCGTTGGTTGAAGGCAGCACCATCAGCCCATCAAGCCGTTGCGTACGGAGCAGCTCGCTCAGGTTCCTCGCGAGGGACTCCTCGCCCAACAGCACGACGGTCAGTCCGAGCAGACTCGCCTCAGCACGCGCGCCCTGCACGATCGCCCCGTAAATTGGGTTCGTGGGATCGTCGACCATAAGCCCGATTGCGCCGGCCCGTGATAGTCGAAGGCTCCTTGCACTACTATTGGGGACATAGTTGAGCTCAAGGGCGGCCGCCTTCACGACTTGGCGAGTTTCCTCTCGTACTCGCAGTCCTGGCGCGGAGTTTAGTACCCGAGATGCGGTTGAGGCGCTCACGCCGGCCTTTCGAGCAACTGCACCTAACGTAGGAAGTGCTCTCTTGCGGCCATTCACGTGCCCGTACCAGCCCAGCGATTGTTCATCGGCCTTTGCTCCGACCGGCGCAAGCGCCTCGACTTGCCGCTCGGAGCGCAAGCCCGATTTGCCCGTTCTTGGCATGATAGGCACGGCATTCGCTGGGCTCTTTCTGGGCAGAGCGTTAGTAGCTCGGTCGGCGGGTTCACAGTCAGAACACGCACAGGGGGTTTACCGGGCTGCCCGTACCCCCTTGCAGTCGCAGAGGAGCGGCCATAAAGAGGAATACCCACCTGCCTCGTAACGTGCACTCGACCGCAAGCGGTCCGACGGCGGTATTGTCTAGAAGCGCCAGACCCATAGAGGCGAGGCCAATGTTGTGGAGAGGTATGAGGTACCGGCTGTAGGGGGTTGGTACACACTCGGCACAGTCGCCTGGGTAGACGGCGATCTCGCGCTCGTGTAGCCAGCGAAGGCACGCCGGTAGCAGACCTGCGCGTTGGCGAGGGTCCTCGTTCCTGAGCCTTCTCTCCCGTTTCGCCAATCCGGTGTGTATTAGCAGGCAGTCCCCAGTATCAACCTTGATCCCTTGCCGTCGCTCGGCCTCCTCGAGATCGACGACCGTTATTCCCTCCCCGGCCTCCAGCCACTCAACCCCCCGGCTGGTGGCGACGTCAAGTAGCGCCCCTCTGGTCACAATGCCCTCCCTCTGCGTCCAAATCGAGGCAAAAGAGAGGCCCGCTGGGCTCACGACGCCTTCCACGGTGCGGCCGTTGTACCCGTCTTGGTCCCGGAAGACACGCGTGAGGGCGTCCAAGTGCGTCGTGGCGTAGCCGTGCGGAGCGATCCTTAGCTCGTCGAACACGCATCCCTCGTCGGACCCTGATCCGATAGTCACGTTATGCCCAATCGGATGAGGATTCTTCTCTGACTCTTCGGCGTCGAGATCGTGGCCTATTGACACCACGCAGCCATCAGTGACCAGCCCGGCAGCTCGCCTACGGACCTCGGGGGTAATGAAGTTCAAGGTCCCGAGCTCGTCGGACGAACCCCAGCGTCCAGAATTGGACAGCTCTAGGAACATCCGGTCCAGAGTCGTCTCCAAAGCCCAATCGATGTCAACCATCGGATGTCTCTCCCCTTCTCTCCGACAACTCAGAGGCTCGCTGGCGCTGTTCCCACAGATGACGGCCGAGCGTCTTGGCCCAAAGCTCAATGCGGGGTGCTTCATGTTCCGTCATCCACCGACTGAGAAGATTGCCAATCGTCCGGCTCCCCAGGACGGAGCTGCTGTCTCGATCTCTGACGTGTGCCGCCTCAACGGCTGCAACGGTAGCATCAAAGAAGCCTGACGTCAGGAGCCCACAAGTCTTGTCCCGCCAAGCTGTGAGGGATGCTGGTTGACCCCCGCTCTCAACCCAGGCCGTGCGCTGATAATCCGGCTCGGTGACAAAGCTGGCGAAGGCGGCGGCTTCAGCCGCACGAGGGCAACTGGAGGACACGGCTATACCCGCTCCTCCGAGCACAGAGCCCCAGGGTCGGGCCCCACGTGACGGGGGCAGCGCAAACGATAGCGGCCGGTCAACCTCACGGCGCGCGTAGGTCGAATACCCAAACATCAACGGGACGTAGGAGACCTCCCCAGCCACCATCAGTTCTGAGAGGGAGATGGGGTTCGCGTGGGCAGACGCCGGGTGGACGTTCGAAGACAGCTGCCACATGGTTGTGAGGATCCACTCCAGTAACTCCCCGTCGATTGAGTCCGCGCACCAAATGTCCGGACCCGCCCTGTCGCAGCCAAGTGCCAGCATCAGACAGTGGCAATGAACGGGGCCTAGCGGCAGGGCGGCCCTCGTCGACCGGTCACGCATCTCGCGGACGAGCGCGAGCGCTCCGTCCCAGGTTTGAGGCACGGTAGCTGCATCCAGCAGGTCGGCTCGGAAGACCGAGACCTGCGCAGCTGCGTCAACTGGGAGTGCCCACTGCCCACCGCCGTACTCGTAGGAGGAAAAGCTTGCTCCGACGGAGTCTTGGCGGCGACGCTCAAGGTCGGCCGGGCTCAGCAACTCGGCCAGGTCGAACAGGGCAGCATCATCGACGGCCTGCCCGATGAGCGGGTGATCCAGGATAAGCATGTCGTACTCGCGGGCTATTTCCCGAACGGGCGTCTCTTCGAACGAAGCGAGCGGTCGCGCCTCCCACAACACTTGGGCGTCCCCCTGAGCGGCGAAATCTACGGAAGCTCTCACCAGAGGATCGCGGCCCCGCGGGTGGTCCCACGTGATGCCCCTCAGCGGAGCCCCTGCCACGAGCGGGCCGGGCCGAGTCATGTCGACCCTGCGGGCGGGCGCCGCTCGACCAGGTGGATATGCACAAAGGCCAGCACCGTCTCAGCTGATTCGTTTACCACAACACATTGCTCATCAATCAGGCCAACGGTATCCCTCTTGGGGCAAATCCGGCGCGCAATAATGGTGGCCGTAGCTCTAATCGTATTACCGATGAATACCGGCCGAATAAACCGAACTCTGTCATAGCCGTAGCTGAAGGCAAGAGGGTTGATCTCGGTGGCTAGCATGCCAGCAGCAACTGACAAGATGAGCGTGCCATGTGCTATCCGTTGTCCGAACGCTTGCTTAGCGCTCCACGCGGCGTCCACGTGATGCGGATAGTAGTCGCCAGTATGGCCAGCATGGATGACGACATCGGCTTCGGTAATAGTCCGACCCATCGTATTGGTCGTGTCGCCGATGACGTAGTCCTCGAAATAGCGCGGTCTTTCGATCATGAGGCCGTACTTTGATCGGCGTGTTCGTCCAGTCGGGGTGCAGGGTGGTTGCTGAGCATCAGGCGTCCGTCGATGCGGATAGGGCAGCGGGTGGTCGTGATAGTCCTCTCTCCGCGGTGGATGGTCTGAAGCATCTCGATGGCCTCGAAAGCCGGCTCGTCGACCAACTCAGACCACGTGAGCAGCGGGGCACACCACACGCCCGCGGGCTCTAGGCGGCCTAGCCAATGGGCCGTCGTATCTGATCGGAGGGTTTGTGCGATGACGTCTTTGATCTCGTCGCGCTTCGTCATCCAGGACTCCTCGTCGGAATACTTCGCCAACCGTGGCGCGTGGAGCGGCCCGGCCAAGGCGGTCACGGACCCCATCGCCAGCGCCAAGTAGCCGTCGGAGGTCTCGTAGAGACCGTAAGGAGCTGCTAGATACGGGTGTGCAGCCGCAACCTTACTCCTTTCCGGCAACTGTCCAGTGGTCAAAAAGCAGCTGAGCCCTTCGAGGGCCAGGTCGATGGCGGACTCCAGCAAGCTCACCTCGACCCTCGCCCCGGCTCCCGAGATCGAGCGACGCACGAGACACGCGAGGATACCCTGGGCCAAGTAGGCGCCGGCGAGGGTATCGACCACTGACAGTCCCACCGGGAGGGGCGGACCGTCCGATTCACCGGATAACCATGGCAATCCCGCCAGGGCTTGGACAAGAAGATCCTGGCCAGGGCGGCCGGTCCAGGGCCCCGAGCTCCCATATCCAGTTACGCTACCGTAGACCAGCCTCGTGTTGACGCGCCGTAGGTCTTCATACCCGATGCCGAGTCGTTCGGCCCCCCCGGGACGAAAACTCTCGATGAATACGTCGGATGTAGCAGCTAAGTCGAAAAGACGGTCGCGGTCTGCGCTATCTTTGAAATCAAGAGCGATACTTCTCTTATCTCGATTGATTATCTGGAAAAGGAGACCGCCGCTGTCTGCGCTCGGCCCTCTAACACGTAGGATCCTACTGGCGTCTCCCCCGTCTCGTCGTTCAAGCTTTATGACGTCAGCACCGAGGTCAGCCAACCGCAGGGAGGCCGACGGACCGGCCAGGAACTGGCTGCAATCCAGAACAGTCAGCCCGTCAAGTGGGCGTGGGCCAATGGTGTCGTGATTCACGATGCCCTCATATCCGAGACAGGGACACGCCTCCCACTGTCAACCGAACGGTAGGCATCGTGGATAAGACCTAGCGTCCTCAAGTTGTCACCAAGTGAGGTGGCGGGCTGTCGGTTCTCTTCAATAGAGCGCATCAGATCGGACATCGGCCCGACGAATGCATCGGGTATCCACCTCGTAGTAAAGGGTCGCGAGAATGTTGTCTCGGGGTACTTCAATGGACACCACAGTTCCAAGGTGTCGGGGCGTCCCCGAGGATAGTCGTACAATAACCCTAAGATTCCCTGTGCGCTGCCTTCAGTCCCCTCAATTCGCAATATGGCCCGAGCGAAGGGTGTCCGGTTGTTGTGATTCACTGAGACGGAGACGTGGAACTCCGGGTGATACTCGAAGATCGTCCATGATCGCGTCTCGCCGCGGGCTGTCTGCTTCGGATGCCTGCCGTTGATGGCTGATACGCTGCGAGGCTCGCCGAACAGGTGCCGCATCACGTCGAAGTAGTGAATGGTGTGGAAAAAATAGTCGAGGTGATCCCGTGCCTCCATCCAAGGCCAGGAAGCCCAATCAGTGAATATGTCTATGTCAAACGATGCGCCAGTCACGGTGCCAAAGACTCCCTCGCGGAGCAGTCCGGTGAGTGCCTGCACGAGGGGATCCCACCGGAGCTGTTGATTGACAGCCGCCTTCATCCCTGATTTCGCTGCTGCGGCCACCATCGTGCGGGCGACGTCCAGATCCTCAGAAAGAGGCTTCTGGCAGAGTACGTTTACACCCGCGTTCAAGGTCTCGAAGACAATGTCAGGCTGTGCTGCGGGATCCACTGCAACATCCACGACGCTAAGTGTTGGATCCTCCAAGAGCTCGCCCAGGGAGTCATATACCCTCTGGATCCCAAACTGGCGCGCTGTGGTCTCGGCCTTCTCTCGTCGGATGTCATACAGTCCGACCACGTTGAGGCCGACTGACTGATACGCAGGAAGATGGGCGGCGTTTACGATCGCGCCCGCCCCGACCACCGCTATGCCTCGGGTCCGATCAGCCGGAAGCGCTGGACCGACCGGCATCTCGATGAGCGGGTCGCCGCGCGACATGCTCAGAGTCATGGACAAACGATTGCGCACGTGGGCTTCGTTGTCAAGTGGGCTCAGCTCTGGGGGCGCCCGACGAGCCCGGCGTGCCCACCGCTTCGGCCTTGAGCTGGACAGGGGTCTATCTCTTGATCCCGACGCGATCGGAGTGCCAGGCGCGCCGAGCGCGACCTCGGGGCGATGGAGGCCGGCGAGGTGGGGAGGCGATTCGGGGGTGCGCCTCCACCGGCGTACGGTGGGGAGGCTGCGAAGGCGATGAGGCGGTTGTGGCCGGCGGGCGAGCCGGCCCAGGCCGACTACGAGACGTTGCGCGCAGCGGTTCTGGCAGGCCTCCCTTTGACCGGTGCCGAGGGGTGCCGAGGCCACCCGCTTCGAGCCGACCGGGCTGTTGGGCGCTGATGCGCCGGCCGTCGGCAACTACGGTGTTCGCGGCCAGTGTGCTCGGCACCCCTCGTCCCGCCTGGTCAGTTCATGCCGATCCTCGCCTCGATGCGCTGGCGGCCTGTTGTGAGCTACTGGTGAGCGCGAGGCCCCTGATCGCGGCCCGGCCGGCGCCCGGCTTGCTCGCCGCCAGGTTTCCTTCGGCGTCAGGTAATCGAACTCGCCGGTGCTGCCGAGGGCAACCGTGTGATGGACCCCCGCCTCGACTTGGAACTCCACGTTCTCCCGGAACAGGCCCAGGTCAAGATGGTCTCCGGTCCCGTCGAGCGTCGTCAGCGGGAACGCGAAGGGCCCCAGTCCAATCCCCCATCGCCAAGACCTCCAGAGCGGGCCCGCCCCCGAGAAGGGCGGAGCACTCGCGCCAGGGTGTCAACCGCGCCCGCGACCGGCGCGCCCCACGCCCGGACCTGAACATCTTGGTCGATCCAGGCATACCCCGGGCCCACCACATCAATAACCTGCGCGACCGCCACAGCCCGAGCGAACCATTGATCTGATCGTGTTCCCCGCCGGGGCAAAACCCTCCGCCGGGCTTCTTGCGCCCGCGAGTGGCCAGGACGTCTCCACAGACGCGAGCCGGTCCGCGCTGGCAGCCATGGGAGCTGCATCGCGACGGTGACCCAGGCGCAGTGCGGTCGCGACTGGCCCGTCGAGCTACGACCAGAGCGCACCGCGGCTGCTGGGCGCGCCCCCGCCGAACATCGACGGGGGCGACCGCCTCAGTTCCTGTCGGGAAGGCGGTCGGCTCAGGCACCCCATCCGACGGCCGGTCGCCCACGTGGGTTTGCCTACGATTCCGACATGACCGCTGATGGGACACCCCTGGCCTCAGCCGGTGGCGGCCGTCACCACAAGGACCCACCGCCA
>JBOGSL010000396.1:0-5858 GCA_050695395.1 Chloroflexota bacterium
CATCTCCCATGTAGCTGTCCGGCACCACCACCTCGACGTTCATGATCGGCTCCAACAGAACCGGATGAGCCTTCATCATTCCCTCTTTGAACGCGAGTCCGCCCGCGATTTTGAAGGCCATCTCGGACGAGTCCACATCGTGGTATTTGCCGTCGTAGAGGGTCGCTTTTAGATTAATGACGGGAAAGCCGCCGAGCGGCCCGCGCACCATTGCCTCGCGAATACCTTTCTCCACCGCCGGGATGTACTGGCGAGGCACGGCGCCTCCTACGATCTTGTTCACGAACTCGAACTCGCCGTCCATCGAGGGCTCGAATTGGACCCAGACGTCGCCGAACTGTCCGCGCCCGCCGGTCTGCTTCTTGTGCCGTCCTTCCGCCTTAGCGGAAGCGGTGATCGTCTCTCGATACGGCACCTTCGGGTCACCCAGTGTGATATCCACGCCAAACTTTCGCTTGATCCGTTCGACCGTTATCTGGAGGTGCGATTCGCCAATGCCCGACAGAATAGTGTCTCCAGTCTCTCCATCCCTCTGGACGTGGAGCGTAAGATCTTCCTCGACCACGCGGTGCAGCGCCTGGCCGAGCTTGTCGAGATCGGCTTTCGTTTCGGCGATGATCGAGGCCGAGAACGCCGGAGCGGGGAACTCGATGCCGGGCAAAGTGACAGGCTTATCTTTGGCGCAGAGGGTGTCGCCGGTACCCGTGTCGTGCAGTTTCGCCACGGCGCCGATGTCGCCTGCGCCGATCGCGGGAACCGCGTGCTGCTGCTTGCCGCGCATAACTACCACCGGTCCAATGTGCTCGTCGTGGCCGCGGCTGGCGTTGAACACATGAGAATCGTTGCGAACCTGGCCGCCATAGACGCGGAAGTAGCTCAGCTTGCCCACATAAGGATCGGCAATCGTCTTGAACACGAAAGCCGCCTGTTCCTGCTGTTGTCCCGCAGCTTCGAGCGGGCCGGGCATGGTCGCGACGATATCGTTCATCAACTGCTGAATGCCGATATCGGCCGTAGCCGAGCCTGCCACCACGGGAACGATATCACCCGCCGCGGTGGCTTTGTGGAGAGCCAATGTTATCTCCTCTGGTGTGAGATCTTGCTCATCCAGATACTTTGTCATCAGATCGTCGTCCGTCTCACAAACGGCCTCAATCACCAACTGGCGATACTGGCCCACCAAGTCCTTGAGATCGTCCGGCACGCTTATCTCCAAGGCCTTGCCGTCTTTGTAAGTAAAGGCCTTCTCCGTAAGAACGTCCACGACGCCCTGGAACTCGTGCTCCCGGCCGATCGGCGCCTCCAGTGGTACAACGAGCGTTCCGAACCGGTCCCGCAGCTGGGCCAGCGTCCGGTCGAAGTCGGCATTTTCGCGGTCCATCTTGTTAATGAAGATCAGCCGAGCGAGACCGGCGTTCCCGGACAGATCCCAGGCCATCTCCGTTCCGACCTGGAGTCCATCGACCGCCGAAACCAGCAAGAGCGCCGCATCGGCCACGCGCAGACCTTGCCGCACCTCTCCCGCGAAGTCCGCGTAGCCGGGAGTATCGATCAGGTTGATCTTGTATCCGTCCCATTCGACGGGCGCGATGGATGTGTTGATGGACACGCAGTGTTTGATCTCGTCGGGATCCCAGTCAGAGACGGTGCTGCCATCTTCCACTCGGCCCACTCGGGTGGTCGTGCCACTTGCAAACAGCATGGCCTCCACCAGCGATGTTTTGCCTGTCCCCTGGTGCGAGACCAATGCCACATTGCGGATGCGTTCTGCCGGATATTCGTTCATCTCTCTCCCTCGCTATCCATCCAAACCGCTCTGTGCCGCGATTATACGCGCCTCTTAGACGGCGGCCAACCCGCCCTTTTCGCTTGATCGAGCGGCCTGAGCGAGGTCCGAGATGAGATCGGCCGGGCTTTCGATACCGACCGAGAGCCGAACGAGGCCAGGCCCAATACCGATGGCGCGAAGCTGCCCGTCATCGAGGGTGCGGTGCGAGGACGCGGGAGGATAGAGGATGAGCGACGCCAGATCGCCGAGGCTGGTCCCCGGCGCGATAAGCAGCAGATTGTCCATGAAATCGATCGCCCGATCGCGACCGCCTGCCACATCGAAGGCGACCATGGCGCCGAACCGACCGGCGAACTGCTCCCTGGCCAGGTTGTGCTGGGGGTGATCAGTGAGCCCAGGGTAATAGACGCGCTCGACCCAGGGTTGCTCGTCAAGCCAGCGCGCCACGATCCCGGCGGACTCCGCCTGCCTCTCGTAGCGCACCGCCAGCGTTCGGAGACCGCGCATCGCGAGCCATGCTTCGAAGGGACTAAGGATACTCCCGGAAATAGTTCTTCCCTGACGGACTGCCGTCATCCGAGACCGATCGCCTGCGACCAACCCCGCAACGACGTCGCCGTGCCCCGCGATGTACTTCGTGGCGCTGTGCACGACGATGTCGACCCCGTGGGCCAGCGGGCGGAGCAAGACAGGCGTCGCAAAGGTGTTGTCAATCACACTTGTCGCGCCCCGTTTCTGCGCGATCCCAGCCAGCGCGGCCACATCGGCCACCTTGAGCAGCGGATTCGATATCGCCTCGAACAGCAGCGCGGCTGTCGGGGCATCCAGCGCCGCCTCTACCTCATCCAGATTTGCGATGTCGACGTAATCGACCGCCACGCCGTAGCTTTCGAATTCGCGGAGCAACGAACCAGTGACCCCGTACAGGTCGGACGATGCCACGATGCGACTTCCGGCATGGAGATGGCACGACTGCAGCGCGCCGCGAATGGCCGCCATCCCGGAGCCGAAGGCAACCGCCTCCTCGGCCTGCTCGAGCGGGGCAAAGTCCCGCTCGAACGCGGCCACCGTCGGGCTCGCGTTCCGAGCATAGGCGTAGCCGGGGGACTCGGGGCTTAGCGCGGCGTGCACCTGCTCGACGGAGTCCGCGGTGAAGGTTGTCGAGGCCACGATCGGGCCGACGGTCGCTACCTCATCACCGACCCGCTGGTGTAGACCAACGTGCGCCGCCAGCGTCGCGAAGTCCAACTCTTTATCCACTGTCGACCTCTCCAGAAGTCTATCAATCGAGAACGGGAATAATGAGCGAAAGGAGGCGGGATGCCGGTACAGGCGATCGTCGGCGCCCAGTGGGGCGATGAAGGTAAGGGAAAGATTACGGACCTGTTGGCGCAGAGTTGCGACCTCACCATTCGCTTCAACGGAGGCGGCAATGCAGGTCACACGATCGTCAATCAGTACGGGGAATTCAGTTTGCACCTCATCCCGTCTGGGATTTTCAACTCGTCGGGGCTGAGCCTGATCGGAACCGGGGCGGTCGCGGATTTCGAGCTGCTGGCTGACGAGCTGGATGCCCTGGATCGACAAGGTGTCTCGACCCATGGACTTCGTATCTCCGACCGGGCGCAGGTCGTCATGCCCTATCATCTGTTGCTGGATCGCCTCGAGGACGAAGCGCGCGGGGAGTCCGCGCTCGGCACCACCCGACGCGGCATCGGGCCTGCTTACTCGGACAAAGCGGCGCGGGTGGGCTTCCAGGTAGCTGACGTGATGGACGAGGACACTTTTGCCGCCCGACTGTCCCTGGTCCTGCCGCAGAAGAATCGCCTGTTGGCCGACCTCTACGGTCACAGTCCGCCCGACGAGCACGAGCTGCTTGCCCAGGCGAACCAATGGCGGCGGCGGTTTGGACCGCTGGTGGTGGATCAGGTTGACCTGCTGGCCGATGCTCTCCAGGACAACCGCGAGGTCCTCTTAGAGGGCCAGCTGGGAGCGATGCGTGACCTGGATTGGGGCACGTACCCGTACGTCACCTCCTCCACTACCATCGCGGGAGGCGGTGCGGTGGGCGGGGGCATACCGCCCACGCTGATTGACCGTGCACTAGGAGTGGTCAAAGCATATACCACGGCGGTCGGTACCGGACCGTTGCCCACCGAGCTGGAGGGCCGGGCCGCCGAGGAGTTGCGGGAACGGGGCCACGAGTATGGAGCTACCACCGGCCGGCCCCGTCGGGTCGGCTGGTTCGATGCCGTGGCGGTGCGCTACGCCCACCGGCTCAATCGCTTCAGTAGCATCGCCATCACCAAGCTTGATGTGCTGGATGGGTTTCCCGCGTTGCCGATCTGCGTCGCTTACGAGGTGCAGGGCAAGCGCCTCACCACGGTCCCGACGACGCCGCTCCTGCAGCGCGTCGACCCCGTCTATGATGAGCTTCCAGGGTGGCAAGGCTCGGTGCGAGGAGCGCGAGAACTCGATGCGCTTCCAGCGGAGGCGCGGCGATACGTGCAACGCATCGCGGAACTGGTCGGCGCGCCGATTTCGCTCATCTCAGTGGGGCCAGGGCGCGACGAAACGATCTCTGCCTCGATCGGCCCCTACCGGAACTGGTCCTCGTGCTGAACGAAGTACTCGGCGTTTAGCGGCGTGAAGTTTTCGTACTGGGGCGGCACTTCTTCCTCGGGGAATATGGCCTCCACCGGACACTCCGGCACGCACACACCGCAGTCGATGCACTCATCGGGATCAATGAAGTACATGTCGTCGCCGGGCAACGTGTGGATACACTCCACGGGACACACGTCAGCGCAGGAGCCGTCCTTCACGCCGACACACGGTTCAGTTATCACGTAGGTCATCTGGTCCTCTTTTGGTGGTCTTTAGCCCATGATAACGGCTCGTAAAGCTCGAGGAGGGACATGGGACCCTGGGACCTTTGCGAGGGTCGATGAAGCAACGGAAGCCTCTTTGCCTCTTCGCGCTTCCCCTTGCCGCCTCTGTTCCGTTAGCCCTCGAAAATGCTCTGGGGCAGGAACGCCCCGACCAGCCAGTTTGGTGCGTCCACAACCTCGCAAATCTTTAAGTCAACCGCGGTGCTGCAGAGCATATAAGCCTCTTCCCGCGACAGGGAGTAACATCGTTGAAGGTGGTCGATCATGTGCCGGATGGCCCGACGGGTGGCGTCGAGCAGGTCCGGGGCGATGCCGTCGGTTACATAGTAGGCGCCGGTGTTGGTGTGAGGAGTTAACGGGCCACCGGTGAGAAATTGGGGTTCGGGAACGGTCAGGTCTTTGCGGACTGTTAGCCGAACGCTGGCGCGCATCGGCGTCTCGATGGCGGTCCCGCACACTTCACCATCGCCCTGAGCGGCGTGTCCATCGCCCATTGAATAGAGAGCGCCCTCCACCTCGACCGGAAGATACAGGGTGCTGCCGGCCGTAAGATGCTTTGTGTCCATGTTGCCGCCATGACGGTAGGGCGGTATGGTCGAGTGGGCGCCGGGCGCGGCAGGTGCAAGCCCGATTTCGCCGCAGAACGGGTCGAGCGGAATGCGGATGCGTGCGCCAAACGTGGCGATGCCGTTTTCCAACTCCCACAGCTTGATGGCCGGCTCGGTAAACTCATCAGCCAAGAGCCCAAACCCCGGAATAACGGCGGTCCAGCCCCAGGCACCCGGTTGCAAGGACAGCAAATCGACTTGGAGGGTGTCGCCCGGTTCTGCACCTTCTACGTATATGGGCCCATTTACCTGGTCCACCCGGCTAAAATCCAGCTCGCGGATCGTTTGAATCGTCGAATCCGGTGTGATTTGACCGCCCGATGCATCAAGGCAGTCAAAGTCAACGATCTCCCCCGACGAGACATGCGCGATCGGTGCAAGTGAGCGGTCCCAGGCCAGGTGATACTGTTCACGCGCTACATGAATGGTTCGTGAAGCTTGCATACTCTCCTCCTTCACCTCTAACATCTGCTCCGGCTTCCAGGGAAGCCGCATCTGTCACGAATAATGATGCTCGCATTCCGGCCGTATTGCGGAGCTGCGTTCCACCCTACAGGACCGCCTCGGGCT
>JBOGSL010000397.1:0-3584 GCA_050695395.1 Chloroflexota bacterium
CGAGAACATGCCATCGCTTCACTAGAGGTGGAACCCGAGCTGGCCCTAGATCTGGAGGATGCGATCCGGCGGGCGGTGACTTGATGCGCCTCGGTTATCTCTGGTTTCCACACCTGCTCCTACAGACCGTCCGTCTCGATCAACCGGGCCTGACCGGACCGATCATCATAGCGGCACATGAACGGGTGGTCGATGCCGACGAGGCATGCCTGGAGGCGGGTGTTTTGCCTGATATGGCACTGTGTGAGGCTCGAGAGCTCATCCCGCTTGCCCGCGTTCAGGTGAACAAGCCGGACCGCGTCCGGGAGTTGCTTGACCGAGCCTTCGAGCTCCTCGAACGCCTCAGCGATGGTATTGAGCAGGATGGCGTTGAGGGCGCCTGGTTTGTACCGGCTGGGCCACTTGGTGAGCGGTACCTGGTTGCCGCCGCCGCCGACGGTCTGATGGCTACGCTTGGCCTCAAGGCACGCGTTGGAGTCGGCCCGGGCAAGTTCATAGCCCAGATCGCCGCTCGTCGAGCCACGGAGAGTATCGAGCTGGTAGAGGATGGGCGGGATTACCTGTCGCTCCTTCCCATTACCTTGCTGCCGCTCTCGCTCCAAACCGCCGATCGACTCCGGCTCCTGAATATCCGCACCATCGGGCAGCTTGCTCAGATTCCGGCCGATTCCCTACAACGGCGCTTCGGTCTGGAGGGCGTAACTGCTCACTGGCTGGCTCTCGGTGAAGACAACACGCCGTTTCGGCCGCGCCATCCCCTGCCGACCCTGACGAGCCGGCACACGTTCGAGCCGGCCATCGAAGATCGCTCGATCCTGCTCACCGTGGTCGACGATCTCCTGGGCCGGCTCAGCGCGCAGCTCCGCGAGCGCGATCAGGTCTTCCGCTCCCTCCGGCTGCAATTCTCGCTGGAAGATGCTCCGGCTATCGAACGGCGGGCGAGCTTGCGGGTGGCGACCAACGATCCGGAGCGCGTTCGGCCAGTACTGCGTACGCTACTCGAGGAGGTGACGCTCGATCAGCCGGCAACGGCGTTGATGCTGAAGCTGGAAGCAATCTCGACGATCGTGGCAGAGCAAGATACCCTGTTCGATCGGGCCCAGGTCGAGCGTCGCCGGCGGGTCCAGCAATCGCTGGTCGAGATCACTCGACGCTATCAAGGTCGAGCACGCCGCATCGTGCCGGGTGAAATCCATAGCCTCTTCGAGGAGCGGCGTCTGCTTTCCTTACCCTACGAACCGGACGATGTTCCGCCGGACCCCCGCCTCATGGAGCCGGCCCATCAGCTCCAACACATTCGGCTGATCCGCCACGATGGAAAAATACAGATCGCAGACTCTTTGCGAGATGAGATCGTGGCGCTGCACGCTCACTGGGAAGCGGACGACTGGTGGCCGGAAGAGACTCGACGCAGCTACTTCCGGGTGCGCACCAAACGAGGAGTGATCGCTACCATCATGGCCGATTACCGGCTGCGAGAGTGGTTTCTGGTGGAGAAGTTGGATTGACTGTTCCCCTGCATGCCCACAGCTATTTTTCACTGCTACGAGGAGTCGGTAGCCCAGATAGTCTTGCCGCGCGAGCCGCCGAGCTCGGTTACCCGGCGCTTGCCCTCACCGATCGCGATGCGCTCTATGGTGCCGCCTCCTTTCAGTTGGCTTGCCGCGAGCTCGGCCTCAAACCTCTCTTTGGCGCTGAGCTGACGCTCGACGACGGATCCCAGATCACCTTGCTCGCCATGAACCAGACCGGCTACGGCAATCTTTGCCGGCTGGTGAGCTACGCCCGTCTGGGACGGCCCAAGGGCGAAGCATGGCTGCCCTCGGAGAAGCTCTCCGAGCAGTCAACCGGGCTGATATGCCTCTCCGGCCCGTCGCTCAGCTCAACGATTCCCCATTTGATACGAGCTAACCGAAAACGAGAGGCGGTGCGCCTCGCCGCTCACTACCGTGATCTGTTTGGCGATCGTTTCTATCTCGAGGCACAGCATCACGCCTTGCCGGGTGATGACCGGCTCATTGCTGACCTGGCTGCGTTGGGTAGCCGGCTCGGCATCCCACTGGTAGCCACCGCCGATGTCCACTACCCTCGGCCCGAAGATCGCCCGCTGCAGGACATCGTTACCTGTATCCGCACGAAGACCACGCTGGCCACCCCCTCGACGGAGCGCCTACCCAACGGACAGTTCTTCCTCCAATCGCCCGATGTGTTCGCCGAGCCGTTTCGGCGTTATCCGGAAGCGTTGGAACAGACCGCGGCCATCGCGGCGCGCTGTGATGTAGAACTCGATTTCCACGATGCGCGTTTCCCATCGACTCCCCTACCTGCCGGCCACACGGCGGATGATGAGCTGCGTCGGCTTAGCCGGGAGGGTGCCGCGCGTCGCTATGGCAACCCCTCGTCGCGAGTCTGCCGGCAGCTCGATCACGAGCTTGGCGTCATTGCCATGCGCGGTCTGGCCCCCTTCTTCTTGATCGCCGCCGATATTGCCGAGCGCTTTCGGGGCCGTTGTCGCGGCTCGGCCGCCGGTTCATTGGTTAGCTACTGCCTCGGCATGAGCGCCGTGGATCCTCTCGCGTATAACATGCTCTTCGAGCGATTCATCAATCCGGAACGTGACAGCCCGCCCGATATTGATATTGATTTCTCGCAAGATGATCGCGAGGAGGCCATTGCCTACTGCTACCGTACGTACGGCTACGAACGCGCCGGCATGGTAGCCAATTACGTCCGTTTCCGGGGCCGCTCGGCGGTACGTGATGTAGGGAAAGTGCTGGGCATGCCGGCCGATCTGATCGATCGAATCGCGCGCACCCTCGATCACTTCGCAAGCGGCGACCAGCTCACCATCGCCATCGAGGATCTGACCGCTCAGGAACCGGGCGCCAATCAACCCTGGCCGCTCCTGGCTCGCTTCTGTCGCGAGTTGGACGACACGCCGCGGCATCTCTCCGTCCACGTGGGTGGCATGCTGCTAACCGGACGGCCGCTCATCGAGCTGCTCGGGTTGGAGCAGGCTCGCAAGGAGGGTGTGGTGGTGGTTGGCGCCGATAAGGAAGACGTGGAGGATCTGGGTCTAGGAAAGCTCGATTTGCTTTGCCTGAGAGCACTCTCGGTTGTTCAGGAAAGTGAAGAGCTGGAACGGGGCCGCGGCGTGCCGCTGGATGTTGCCTCGCTTAACCTGGACGATCCGGCAGTATACGAGGCACTGGGCCAGGCCGACACGATCGGGGCCTCACAGGTAGAGAGTCGTGCCCAGCAGCAGAGCCTGGTCCGTACCCGCCCGCGTAACTTCACGGATTTGATGGCCCAGGTAGCGATCATTCGTCCTGGCCCGATTCAGGGAGGCGCGGTGCATCCCTACTACCGCCGGCGGGCCGGGTTGGAGCCGGTTACGTACCTGCATCCGGCGCTCGCCCCGATCCTGGAGCCTACGCTGGGAATCTTCCTCTATCAAGAGCAGGTACTTCTTGGTGTATCGGCGCTCACGGGCTGTAGCGCAGGCGAGGCGGATGGTTTCCGGCGAGCCATGGGCAGCCATCGCTCGCACGAAGCCATGACCCGGCTTCGCCCCTGGTTCATCG
>JBOGSL010000398.1:0-3397 GCA_050695395.1 Chloroflexota bacterium
GAATTGTAGTCGACCCCGTGGGCGCGCTGCGTGTGAAAAGCCTGAAAGGCCAGAGACAGTTTTTCGCCACCGGCGACCATAAGATGAGGTCGATGGACTATCGCAAGTTCGGCTCGACAGACCTAGCTCCGGGGATAATCGGCCTGGGGACATGGCGCACCTTTGACGTCCCGCTGGACGACAAGGCGGCAATCGATGTGCGTCGGCAGGTGGTGGATGAAGCCATCGAAGCGGGCAGCAATTTCTTCGACTCTTCGCCCATGTACGGGGCGGCCGAGCAGGTACTGGCCGGCACGCTCGAGGGACGACGCGACACCACGCTGGTAGCAACGAAGGTGTGGGCTCAGGATTTTGCCCGGGGCAGGGATCAGATTGACACGGCGCTTCGCTGGTTCGGCGGCTTCGTCGACGTCTATCAGATTCACAATCTCGTCAACTGGCGGCAGTACTTGCCGCTCCTCCAGGATCTCCAGTCCCAGGGCAACGTTCGCAGCATCGGCATCACGCACTATCAGAAGTCCGCCTTCGGAGAGATGGCGCGCATCATGGAGACCGAGCAAATCCAGAGCGTGCAGCTGCCGTACAACGCACTCGACACGGAGGCAGAGCAGAACCTTCTGCCGCTGACCGCGGAGTTAAACCTCGGCGTAATCGTTATGTCGCCTCTGGGGACCGGTGACCTGGTACGAGGCGCTCCTCCCGACCGGGAGCTCGAGCCGCTCGCCGCTTATGGGATCGAAACGTGGGCACAGGCGTTGCTGAAGTGGGTGGTAAGCGACGGGCGCGTCACTGTGACTATCCCGGCGACATCAAAGCCGGAGCGGGCCCGGGAGAACGCCGCGGCCGGGAACCCGCCGTTCTTCGGGGAGGAGCAGCGGGAGCGAGTGTCCTGGCTTGCCCGCCGAGCGTCGCGATGAGCGAGATCGTCGTGCGCCTCGCGCGGCCGGCGGACAGGGAGGCTATGCTCCGCATTACCCGAGACGTCTGGGAAGGCCACGACTATGTACCGCACGTGTGGCACCGCTGGCTGGCGGGGACGGAGGGCATCGTGCAGGTGGCCGAGCTGGACAGGCAAGTGGTGGGATTGCAGCACATCGCTCTGCAGCCGAGCGGGGCTTCCTGGTTTGAGGGAATCCGGGTCGATTCGCAAGCCCGCGGTAGAGGAGTCGCCGCGGCCATGCTCGAAGGCGGGTTGGATTGGTCTCGATCGGTCGGCGCGACGGTAGCTCGCATGGCGGTATCGGACGGCAATACGGCCAGCATTCACCTCTCAGCGAGAGCCGGCTTTGAGACGGTTGGGCGCTACGGCTCTTCAGACGCGGCCCCGTTGCAACCGCCGAACACGCCTGGCTTGATTTGTCTCGCCCACCCGTTCGATCTGGAACCCATCCGATCGTTCATCGCCGGCACTCGGTATTACACCGAGAACTGGACCGCTTACGAGCTCGACGATCGGCGCCTCGCGCTTTTGCTCGCGACGCGTGCGGTGGTCGTGACTGCGTCGAGAGACGCCGTGGCGATAGCCACGCAAAGGGTCGGCGGTAGTACCCGCCTCAGCGTTGGGCTCTTGGAAGGTGAGCCATCAGGCATTCGAGCATTGGCTACCGCGCTGAGAATACGGGCCGGGGAGGTGGGACTATCGGGGGTCGGCGCCAACCTTCCGGTAGAGAGTCCGGCACAAGAGATCTTGCCGTCGGCCGGTTTTGAGCTGCGCGGTTGGGGCGTCATGTTGCTGCGCGAGCTCCGGCTAGGAACGGCGCCGCACCCAGTCGCGCAGCGCGTCGTACGTGGTGTGGAATGCTAGATCATCCCAGGGAATCTCGTCGGGGGTGAACGGAGCGAAGTCGAGCGTTTCTCTGCCCGCGGAGGGGTCGCCCAGCGCCACCGCCTCGAACACGATATGAACGTTGGACATGCGCGGCCGTGAGTAAACGCCGATCAGCTCGCCAAGCTCGATCTCTAGGCTCAGTTCCTCGCGCGTCTCACGACGCGCCGCCTCTTGCACTGTTTCACCCATCTCCATGAAGCCGGCCGGGAATGTCCAGTACCCATAGCGCGGCTTGATGCCTCGGCGAAGCAGCCAGATGCGTTTCCCCGCGGCAGGGACGGCCCCGGCCACCACTACCGGGTTGAGGTAGTGAATGCGTCCGCAGCCGGCGCAGACCAAGCGGTCTCGCTCCTCCTCTTCAACGAATCGCTTGATGAGCGAGTCGCCGCAGGACGGACAGTACGCGGAGGCGGATGCCACGGTCACGTCCTAACCCTGATAGAGGATCCTGGCCTCACCGGTCACCACATCTTCGCCATGCTGGTTGGCACAGACCGTTGCCATGGTCAGGCGCCCGCGCTCCCGATCGTACTGCTGCACTCGTACAGTCGCGGTCACGGTATCGCCGAGATAGACCGGCTTGAGAAAGCGAAGTGATTGGCTGAGGTAAATCGTCCCGGCGCCGGGCAGTTTGGTTCCGAGAGCCGTGGAAATGAGACTCGCGGTGAGCATGCCATGCGCAATCGGCTTGCCGAAACGAGTGGTCCTCGCGTAATCGGCGTCGAGGTGGAGCGGATTGACATCGCCGGTCGCCTCGGCGAATAACGCCACGTCGCCTTCCGTGATGGTTTTGGCAAACGAGGCTGTCTCGCCCTCGTGGATTTCTCTCATTCCCGCCCTCAAGCTCACCATATCAGACCGAATCACGCAGCCTCACTGATAAAATTGCGCGCAGATCATGGAAAGTTCGTACGACGTCATCGTAGTGGGATCCGGCCACGCCGGCTGCGAGGCTGCGCTCGCCGCGGCTCGCATGGGCTGCCGAACGGCGTTGTTCACCCTTAATCTCGATACCACGGCCCTCATGCCCTGTAACCCCTCGATCGGGGGACCCGGGAAGGGACATCTTGTTCGCGAGACCGACGCCCTTGGCGGGGAGATGGGCCGGAACACGGACCGCACGAGCCTGCAGATCCGGCTGCTTAACACGGGCAAGGGACCGGCGGTACAAGCTCTCCGCGCGCAGTGCGACAAGCGAGCGTACTCGCAAAGCATGAAATGCGTGCTCGAATCGCAGGACGGGTTGGATGTGAAGCAGGCAGCGGTGGACGATCTGCTGATCGAGCCACTGAACGGAGCGCCGGCCGTCGCCGGAATCGTCACGAGCAGCGGGGCTGTGTATCGAGCAGCGACAGTGGTTCTCACCACCGGAACGTTTCTCAAAGGAAGGATCATCGTTGGAGAGCAGTCGATCCCGGCGGGTCGGGCCGGCGAATTCCCGGCCGATCGCCTTTCCTCGAGCCTCGCGCGGGTAGGATTTCGCCTTGGCCGCCTCAAGACAGGCACTCCGCCTCGCATCGACGCCCGGTCGATCGACTACTCTCTCACCCAGATTCAGCCGGGTAGCTC
>JBOGSL010000399.1:0-2443 GCA_050695395.1 Chloroflexota bacterium
TCCGGCGTGTCGGCGCTGTACGGTGCTCTCGTTGAGCCTCTCTCGGCGCTCTATCGGCACGAGGATGCGCTCACGGCGGCCTGGCGATCTTTGGAGCTGGCTCGCTCAGTGGGCGACGAGCGAATTCTCGTCGAGGCCACGGTGCGGTATGGCCTGGCGCTGTTCGGGATGGGCCTGCTCCATGAGGCACGTGCCACTCTCGAGGAAGGGCTGGCGGGCGAGGAGAAGCTTGATCTCGGCGGCCCGCTGTCACGTTCGCTTTGTCTGCTTGGCGCTATCGCGATGGCCCAGGGACGCACAACCGACGCGCACGTTTACCTCACCGCGTCGATGACCATCGCCGATGAACGAGCCGATGTGGCGGCCATCGTAGCGGTCGAGGAGCGCCTCGGGTCGCTTGCCTTCGTCCTGGGCAATTGGGACGACGCCCTCTTCCACCGCAAACACGCGGTGGATCTGGTGCAATCGATAAGCTTCGCCCACTTCTCAGCGATGACCCTGCTGGCCCTTGGCGAGCAGTACTTACTCCAGGGAGACACGGATTCTGCCTCCCGCTACCTGGAAGAGCCGTTCACTCTCGCGGAGCGCAGCGGTCAGACTGTACAATTGCCGCGCCTGGAGATTCCACTGGCGGCCAACGACCGGCGGGAGGGAAATCCGCGGCGCGCCCTGCAGCGCCTGGAACCGCTCATTGATCGTCCCGCGTTTGAGACGGCGCCTGACCACGAACCGATGCTCGTGGCGGCCGAGGCGTACCTGGAGATCGGGGACGAGCAGCGGGCCGAGGAGATCATCGAGCAGGGCCTGACGTTCGCCCGCGATCAAGAGCACAGGCTGGTGATCGTCGAATGGTTGCAGCTCAAGAGCATCCTGGCGGAGCGTCGCGGCCGGCGTCCGCAGGCGATCGCCCTCCTGGATGACGCCCTCACGCTGGCCCGCGCGATTCCCTACCCCTACCAGGAAGCTTTGACGCTGCACCGACTCGGCATGCTGACCGGAGAGCTCGACCACCTCATCGCCGCGCGGGACATATTCCAGCGTCTTGGAGCCCGGCCGTTTGCCGGCCGTGTTGAGGACCTGGAAATGTGGCATTCTTATGCAGATAACAAATCGACGTCGGAGCTCTCGCCGACTGTGGAGGCCACGATGGAAAATGAAACTACTCCTCGTTGAAGACAACGAGATGAACCGAGATATGCTATCAAGGCGTCTTGAGCGCAAGGGCTACCAGGTAGCCATAGCCGTGGACGGAAGCCAGGGGCTGGAGATGGCCCGCAGCGATACTCCCGACCTCATCCTCATGGACATGAGCCTGCCCGTCATGGATGGCTGGGAAGCTACCCGGCAGCTCAAGGACCGGGACGACACGCGGAGCATCCCCGTCATCGCCCTCACGGCGCACGCCATGAGCGGCGACCGCGAAAAGGCTCTTGCCGCCGGTTGCGATGACTACGATACCAAGCCCATCGAGCTTCCCCGCCTTCTGGCGAAGATCGAGGCACTCCTGGATCGGGACGGGGGAGAGTGACGGTTCAGAACGAACCTCGCGTCGAAGAGCTACGCGCCGCCGCGGATCGGGCGCGTGACGCCTACAACACGCAGACGGCGATCTCGCTGTATAGCCAGGCGATAGACCTTGTCGGCGCGGCGGATCGAGACACGCTGGTCGACCTTCTGATGTGTCGCGTCGTTTGTCACACCCGTCTGTCAAATGTAGACGAGGCACGGTCCGACCTTGAATCGCTCCGAAATCTTGCCGAGGAGACGGGAGACGCGCGACAGCTCGATCGGTTGCTCCTCCCCCGCGCGGCGATTGATTGCTGGTTCGGGTTGGCGAGCGCTGTGCGGGCGGATGTCGAGCCGGCGCTGGATAGAGCACGTCGGGCCGGAGACACTTCGCTCGAAGCTGATCTATCTCTCGCACTCGCATTGGCGTGGCGGCGTCTTGCGGAGAACGACCATGCCCGGGAAACCGGCCTGCGCGCTCTTGACCTTTATCAGACACTGGGCAACCAGAGAGGTGAGGCCGAGAGCGCATATCACGCGGGCGTCGCGGCGTACGAGCTAGGGCAGGCCGACGATGGCAGGCGGCTGATTGGCCATGCTCGGGAGATCGCGGGGCGCATCGGATATCGAGAGATCGAGGCGCAGGTTCTCAGCACGTCGTCTCTGAATGAAGGAGATCTGGCGGTTACCAGGGCGATGATCGAGCGAGCCGAGGCAACTCTCGAGGTGATCGGCAGCCGGATCGAACTGAGCCGCGCCCACAACAACCTCGCCCTGATCTATCGCGGCCTTGGGCTTGACCAACGCGCGAGCGAGTACGCCGAGCGTGCGGTGGCGACCTCGCGGAGCATGAACCTCCGCTCCCTGTTGCCCTATGCGCTCGAGACGCTCGGGCAGGCCTACCTCGGCCTCGGCCGTCTCGACGACGCTCGGGACC
>JBOGSL010000400.1:0-16116 GCA_050695395.1 Chloroflexota bacterium
GGGCTGCCGACGGTGCTTTTGGGCTCGAGTGAGGAGATTCTGTTTGAGTCTTCTTACCTTCACTCCAATCCCGAGCTCAGCGGCATTCCGACAAACGGCCTCGGCATCCTGCAGCGCAATCGCATCGCCGATCATTCCGTCGTCATGGAGATCACGCTTGCGAACTGGGCGCTCAAACCGATCGAGGTAACTCTTTCGATCGAGCTCGCGGCCGATTTCTTCGATTCGTTCGAGGCCCGAGGCATGAAACGACTTAAACGCGGAGAGCTACTGCAGCCCAAGGTCCAACCCGGCGAGGTTGATCTTGGATACGAGGGCCTGGACGGCGTCAAGCGCACAACAACCATCAGTGTAAAGCCGCCAATGGGCCGCTTCGAAGGCAGCAAAATGTACTTCGACATTCATCTGAAAGATGGAGAGAGGAGAACGATCACCTGTCGCGTAACCATGAAAGAAGACGGGTCCGCCGCGGCGCTACCAGAGCCGGTGCCCGAGGTCGCCTCGGTACCGAAGCCGGCCTGGTTCGATAAGGCCGCCAACATGGTGACCGGTAACAGTCTGGTCGACAGCATCATCGAGCGCAGCGTGGAAGATCTCCAGGTTCTCCTTATCGAGTTTCCAAGAAGCTGGGTCCCAGCGGCCGGATTGCCGCGTTTCGCCGTGCCCTTCGGTCGAGACTGTGCGATCACGGGCCTCGAGACTCTTGTCTGGAACCCACATCTGTCCCACGACGTCCTTGTCTTTCTGGCTCGTACGCAGGGCAAAGAGGAGAATCCATGGAACGACGAGCAGCCAGGCAAGATCATGCACGAGATGCACACGGGAGAGCTCGCCAGGCTCAATGCGATTCCCTTCGGTCTTTTTTATGGGTCGGTCGACTCGACGCCGCTTTTCCTGGTGCTTGGCGCCGAGTATCTCCGGTGGACCGGCGACCTGAAGTTGTACCAGTCGCTGGAACCGAACTTCGAGGCGGCATGGCGGTGGATAGAAGACTACGGCGACATCGACGGGTCGGGCTATATCCAATATCAGGCTCACACTCCTCCGGCTAAAAGCGCCGCGGCGCTCAGTGTAGGGCTCTTCAATCAGGGATGGAAGGACAGCGCGGACGCGGTCATGTACGCGGACGGTCGCATGGTGACAGACCACCCAATTGCGCTGGCGGAGGTCCAAGGAGAGCTCTACCGCGCCCTTCGCCTGTGGGCCGAACTGTACGACAGCATGCCGGGAGGATCGGCGGCCGAGGCGAACAAGCTACGACAGAGAGCCGACGCGCTGCGAGAGCGCTTCGATCGGGAATTTTGGATGGAAGACCGGCAGTACTATGCCATGGCGCTTGACGGGTCGCATCAGCAGGTCAACTCTGTCACCTCAAATCCTGCCGAGTGTCTCTGGAGCCGCCTCATCAAGCCGGAGCGAGCGGCGGCCATGATCGACACACTCATGGCGGAGCAGATGTTCACCTCGTGGGGCGTGCGAACTATGTCCAGCGACGAAAAGGCGTATAACCCGCTGAGCTACCACGACGGTTCGATCTGGCCCTTTGAGAACGCTCTTATAGCTTCCGGACTCAAGAAGTACGGCTTCGTGGATGACGCCCAGCGGCTATTCGCGGCGATGCTGGATGCTTCGCTCTACTTCGAGTACCGCCGCTGGCCCGAGGTCTACTGCGGTGTCAGCAGGAGAACGGGTGGTGTGCTGGCTCGCCAGCCCAATGCCTCGCGCCCGCAGGCCTGGTCTGCCGGCGCCATCTTCATGCTGTTACAGACCCTGCTGGGCATTGCCCCCCGTCCTTTCTCCAAGCACATCGATTTGACCCCGGCCCTCCCTGATTCGCTGCGCGAGCTTACGGTCGAACAACTTCCCATCGCCGGCACGACCATCAGTCTGCGCTTAGTGAAGGACGGAGCCTCGATTCTTCTCGAAATTATCGACAATCCGGGCGATCTGAACGTGGTCCTGCATCCCGCCACGCGTACGGACCGGAAGGAAAGCTCATCGAGGCCACAGCACTAGAGATGGAGAGGGTTATCCTCCTGCAAGAAGGCGCGCGGCCTTTCCATTGGGACGCAAATTCTCCACGTAGAGAATATCGCGGCGATTGATGGCCAGGAAATCCTCTGGACCCTGCACATCCGAGGTGAGTTTGACGAGGGTGCGGCCCGCCGTGCCGCTGCGCGAGGATTGAGTCTCGAGCGAGTAGACGTCCGTGAGATAGGCGAATGAGCCGCCGGTCGCCTTCAGCTTGCCGAAATAGACCTGCCCACTGCTGAGAAAGACAGCCTGATAGCGATTCGCCCGAATAGCGTTGGCCAGAGAGTCCTGGCCGCCCAAGTTTCTTGATACAGCGAAGCCGATAACTACCAGGGCGGCTATCACTACTACAATCGCGATTACCCGCAGAACGGCCTCTATGGTCCGTCGCGGAATCGCGATGGACTCGGAATCGCTCATCGAAGGAACTCCCGGCTTCCACGCCGGTCTGGCCGGGAAGCGCCCCTCCGAGCCGTGCTAGCGCGCGATAACCTGGTAATCGTACGTGACGCTGTAATTGCTCCCCGGCGAGGATCCAGGCTGGAAGTGCAGCTCAAAACCGGTGTAGTTGCCCGACGACCCTAGCAGCTTGACCCACACCTTCGGTGGCAACGAGCTACCGGGATCAGGATCATCAGCCGGCGTGACGGTGACAATCGGGGCGGTCGTGAACGGCTTGGCGAAGGTCTGGGGCTGTACAACCGCGCCGCTGTTTCCGGACGTCACGCTGATGTTGACCTGGCCGGCCACGTCGTAGTCGCCGTTCGCCACAATGTGGCTGGCACCGCTGCCACCGATGTTGTTGGAGGGTGGGGAGAGCGACAGGTCACTGCCGTTGGTAAGGGCCGTGTTGCTTCCCAGAGAAAGCGTCCCGGCGCTGTTGTTCGAGCCACTGGCGGCCGTGATGGAGGTCGTGACGAGGCCGCCGCTTCCGGTGACGCTGAGATCGCCCACGGAGAGAGCTCCGCTCGAACTCACACCAAGACTGGCCATGTGGTTATTCTCGGTGAGAGTCAAGGGAGAGCTGGTACTAGAGCTCGTTCCTAGAGTCAGGCTGGTTATGCCTGAACCGCTCAGGTTGATGTTGCTAAGGTTGAGCCCTGTAACGTTAGCACCGGTGAAGTTCACCGGCCCGGTCACGGTCAAGCCGCCCGCCGTGACGGTTCCTCCAGAGTTGACACTACTTGCCGACAGGGAGCCATTGTCGATGATCGAACCGGCAGACAGGCCGGCGGAGGTGGAAATATTACCGGTGGTAGTGAGCCCGCCCGCCTGAGCATCCACGCCGTTGGACGTCAGCTTTCCGGTGCTGGTGAGTGATCCCACCATGTTGGTGCTGCCGTTTACCTGAAGCGACCCACCAACGGTTGTGGCGCCGGCCTGCAGCGTGCCCGTCAGGATTGTGTTCTGGTCGACGTTCAGCGGACCTGCAACATCGATCGAATCTGCTTTCACTCCTCCCGATGAGACGCGCAGCCCATTCCACACCTGCTCGCCGCCGTGCGCGTAGGCTCGACCGTAGACGCTCGTATTCTTCTTCACCCTGAGAACGTTGTTGATGGTCACGCGTCCATTGAATTTGTACTGACGAGCGCTGTTGGTCGCCTGATGGCCGCCGCGCGGTCCGCTAGCAAGCGCGGCGCTAAAAAGCGACGCCAGGAGCGCCGCCGCACCAACGATGGACAGCAAAATTTTTAGGCGATGTGACATGACAATACCTACCCCTTACTGACTGCGCGAACGGCACCGAGATATTCGTCGGTGCCGCATGACCCTCTATCAATGCTTCAACGCGCCAGTCGGGGCATTTGTAACGCCACTCACTCCTTGCCGTGCTTATCGTGCTCGCCTTCCGGCACCCATCCAACGTGCTTCCGAAACAATCCAACGATGCCGAGCTGGTACGAGTCCTCGGGCAGGTAGTCGGGTAGTTCCCTGATCTGTTGGGAGTCGAGGTTCGTGTCGATCCTCTTGTTCGTTATCGTGCCGACGTCCTCGGCCGGAATCATCTTCTCCCTTCCGAGAGGGCCGGCCTTAACAACCAGCCCGTGAAATATATCTTCACTTCCAAGAACGTCGTGCACACCGCCAATCTCCTCGCCGTCGCGAGAGAAGACAGGCGTGTCTGCAGCAATAGCACTCCAGGCGATTGGCTCGTCAGGACCGCGAGGTGTAGTGTTCATTCTTTCTCCTCGAGTGCCGCGACGCCGGGAAGACACCGACCCTCCAGAAATTCGAGGGCCGCGCCGCCGCCTGTTGAAATGTGGCCGAAGTCATTGACTAGTCCCTCTTGCTCAATCGCCGCCACTGAATCACCTCCGCCTACTACGACAAACGCCGGACCCTCCGCAAGATCGTGGGCGAGCCGTCGCGTCCCCGCCGCGTACGCCGGTTTCTCAAACACTCCCATCGGGCCATTCCAAACCACTGTTTCCGCTCTCTGCAAGCCATCGCCGTATAGCCGGGCCGTCTCGGGCCCGATGTCCATAATGGCCTGGTCCGCTTCAATCTCGCCGATGCTTACAGGTCCGGCGACCGAACCGTTCTCGGCCACTAGGGCATCGACCGGGAGGTTCACCGGTCGATGCATGTGTTTGGCCCGTGCCAGAAACTCGCGCGCAGCTGGTATCTGGTTCCGTTCTACCAGGGAGCGACCGACCGGTTTGTTCTCGGCGGCTAGCATTGTGTTCGCCATGCCGCCGCCCACAAAGAATTCGTCGGCTATTGGTAGCAGGTGAGCCAGGACGTCTATCTTGGTCGAGATCTTCGCTCCGCCGATGAGCACCGCCAAGGGCCGCTTTGGGTGGTCCATGACATCGTGCAGCGTCTGCACCTCCCGCTCCATCAGCTTGCCGGCGGCTGACGGGAGAAAAGCGGTGATGCCGGTCGTCGAGGCGTGAGCGCGATGCGCCGCGCCGAAGGCGTCGTCGACGTAGACATCCGCCAGAGCGGCCAACCTCTGAGCGAATTCAGCGTCGTTGACTTCTTCGCCTGGCTCGAATCGCAGGTTTTCCAGCATCAATATTTGTCCCGGCTCGAGATCGCCCGCGGCTAGTTCTGCCGCGGGGCCAACTACGTCGTCGACCAACGACACCGGGCGTTTCAGGAGTTGCTCCAATCGAGCCGCGACCGGCTTCATGGTCAGCGCTTCCACCCGCTTGCCCTTCGGACGCCCTAGGTGCGAAGCGATCACGAGCGAAGCTCCCTGATCGAGAAGCCACTGGATCGTGGGAAGAGACGCGCGAATTCGCGAGTCGTCCGTGATTCGTCCATCCTCAAGCGGCACATTGAAGTCGGTGCGCAAAAAGACACGCTTGCCCACGACGTCCAGGTCGCGCATCGTTCGCATCACGGCAGCCGATTATAGTCAGCATAGCAGTCTTCTACGAGCTCCCACCCGTCGACTTCCGGCCGGCCCCGGGGGCAGGCGCATGTGATATCCGCTTCGTCGTGGCACGGCGGAAAGATGGCACACTGAGGTGAGGTGACACGCTTGGAGAACGAGCAAATTAGGGTGCGCATGGCCCCGAGCCCGACCGGCCCATTTCACATCGGTCGGGTCCAAACGGCCCTGTTCAACTGGCTGTATGCCAGGCATCGAGGCGGCGTGTTCGTCCTGCGGATAGAAGATACGGACGTGCAGCGGTCCCGCGACGAGCACCTGCAAGGAATCCTCGACTCTTTTCGCTGGCTCGGTCTGCACTGGGACGAAGGACCGGACATGGGTGGGCCCTACGAGCCCTACTTCCAGATGGGGCGATTGGACACCTACCGGCACTTTGCCACACAGTTGCAGGACAGTGATCACGCCTATCCGTGCTTCTGCAGCCAGGAAGACCTTGCCGCGCTCCGAAAGGAGGCCGAAGCGGCGCACCTGCCCTTCCGCTATCCGCGTACCTGTCGCAACCTGTCGGCGGAGCAACGAGCGGCCAAAGAACGCGAGGGGCGGAAGCCGGCGCTACGTTTAGCGGTTCCGGACGCGGGCAATACCGAATGGGACGATTTGGTGCTCGGGCAGATCAGCGTACAAAACAAGGAGATCGGCGATTTCGTCATTATGCGTCCAGACGGCATCCCTACGTACAACTTCGCCGCCGTGGTCGACGACCTCACCATGCACATTACGGATGTCATCCGCGGCCAGGACCATGTGCCAAACACACCCAAGCAGATCATCATGTACGAGTTTCTGGGCGCGCGGACACCGCGCTTTGGACATGTTCCTCTCGTAATGTCGTCGGGGGGCGGCAAGCTCTCGGGGCGATACGGCGCGGAGCCCGTGACGGCGTACGGCAGGGAAGGGTACCTGCCCGACGCGATCGTCAACTACCTGGCTACTCTCGGCGCGAGCTACGCGGAAGGAAAGGACATCTACACTCGCGAGGAGCTGATCGAGAACTTCGACTTGCAACGGGTGAGTCGATCGGGCGGCAATTTCGACGAAGCCAAGTTGGACTGGATGAACGGTGTCTATATCCGCTCTCTATCGCGGGATGAGCTCCTGGCCAAGGCGCTGCCGTTTCTGCAGCAGGCGGGATTGGTACGGTCGATTCCGGGCGAGGACGAATTGGACTACGCCAAACGGGCGCTATGTCTCGAGCAGGAACGAATACGAACGCTTGCCGAGGCTCCGGAGGCAGTGCGTTTCTTTCTCGAGCAGGAGCTCGACTACGACCCGGCATTACTGGTCGTGAAGAAATCCTCTCCGACGGACGCGGCGAGAGTGGTGGACGCGTCCCTCGACGAGGTCACCAGTCTGGAGCACTTCGATCACGACTCACTGGAGCCGGCGTTCCGAGCCCTGGCGGAACGTGTGGAGCTCAAGACGGGTGTCGTGTTCGGCACCATCCGAGTGGCGATCACCGGCCGCACGGCGGCGCCGCCTCTGTTCGCGACGATGGAAGTTCTGGGACGAGCTCGGGTGGTCGAGCGACTAGAGAAGGCACGCCACCATCTCGCCGTCTGGGGCAAGGCACAGGTGTAGATCATCCGGAGATCAGCACCCATGTAAGCGGCTTTCTCGCGCGTCCTCATCCGGGCCGTCGGCGAGTGCCGCCGCTCACAAGATAGAGCAGCGCGAAATTGACGGCGTGAGCCTCAAGGCAGGAGCGGCACACCACTCGGAGGCGTACGAGCGATGCCAGGAGCACCATGGACGTGAGCGCCGCGGCGAACGACGCGGGGAGCAAGACACGGCGAACCTCGGAACGTCGAAGTAAGCCGGCCGCCGCGGCGGCTCCGACCAGCGCCTAGTACGCGATGCCCAGATCACTGTTCCAGAGACCGAATAGCCGGGCATAGCGCGTTTGGGTGAAGTGGCGTCCAGCCGGCCCACTCCCCTGTCGCGCTTCGCCGGCGATTCGCCGGCTTTGCAACGAGCTGCGCCAGGAAATGATGAGCCCGGCCGTCGAGAGCGCCAGGACCAGCAGGCGATTCATGCTGATAGAATATCTCGCATTGGCGGCCCGAACGGCACCGTCCGCAGGCCAGAGCCCTCCTTGGATGTCTCCCACCCCAAGAGCAGGTACCGCGCCGTCTGCATCATTTTCGAACCGTGAATCGGCAGTGAGCATTCCATGGTGAAGGAAGCGGAGCGGCTCAACCTCCAGCCGCACACAACAGACAACCAGGCCGTCGAGATCCACGAGTCCCGACCCGAGACGCACGACATGTTCCGCGCGATGACTCTGATTCGTCATTTCGAGGACAAGGGCTGGGAGATGTACACCCGCGCAAAGATCGGAGGCTATTTCCACACGAACCATGGTGAGGAAGCCACCGTGGTGGGATCTATCTTCCCCCTGCAGCCCACCGACTGGATCATCAGCTTCTATCGCGAGCACGGTCATCTCCTTGCAAGGGGAGCCGACCCAAGGCGAATCATGGCGGAGCTCTTTGGAAAACAAGACGGGGTTTCCCATGGTCGCGGCGGGTCGATGCACCTCTTCGATGCCGAGCGTCGTTTCCTCGGCGGCTACGGGATTGTCGCTGGACAGATGCCGCTGTCTATCGGGGTTGGATGGTCGGCGAAGTACCGGAAGACAGACGAGGTTGTCTTGCTACTTACCGGCGACGGAGCCATGGCCAACGGAGCTTCCCACGAAACTCTCAATATGATCGGCCTGTATCATCTTCCGGTGATTACCGTCATCGTCAACAATCTTTACGGAATGGGCACCACGGTAGAGCGCTCGGCCGCCAATCGCCAGCTGTGGAAACGCGGCGAGATGTACGGAATGCACGGCGAGGCCGTGGATGGCATGGATGTGATTGCCGTCAAGGGAGCTATGGAAGCCGCCATTGCGCGGGCCCGACAGGGAAAACCTTCCCTGATCGAGTCCATGACCTACCGCTATCGAGGGCACTCAGTGGCCGATGCAGCGAGATACCGCCCGCGAGAAGAAGTTCAGCGCTGGCGCGAGCAAGACCCAATCGAGCGCTTCTTTCGACAGCTCAATGCGGCGAATCTGATGACGCAGGATGAGCGCGAGGCCATCGAACGCGACGTCGATGCGCAAGTCGAAGCAGCCGTCGAGTTCTCCGAGGCGAGCCCGGAACCGGACGCCTCCGGCTTGTTCGACGCACTGTACGTGGACCCGCCTGCAGATGTCTGAGGTAACCTACCGCCAGGCCCTGCACGACGCGCTGCAAGAAGAGATGGAACGGGATCCCAACGTCTTCATACTGGGCGAAGAGATTGGCATTTTTGGCGGCTCGTACAAGGTGACGGAAGGTTTGCTGGAACAGTTTGGGCCGAGCCGCGTGCTGGACACCCCCATTTCGGAGGGCGGGATTGTGGGCCTCGCCACGGGCGCATCCATGACCGGCCTTCGGCCCATAGCCGAAATTATGACTATCAATTTCTTGATCATCGGCATGGATCAACTGGTGAACAACGCGGCAAAAATCCCCTACATGTTCGGGGGCGCGGCTCGTACTCCCCTGGTGGTTCGGACGCCCAGCGGCGCCGGTCATCAGCTCACCGCTCAGCACTCTCAGGTGCTGGAGGTGTGGTTTGCCTACGTGCCCGGCATGTACGTGCTGGCGCCATCAACGGCAGCTGATGCCAAAGGGATGCTGAAATCCGCTATCCGCGACGATAATCCCATTCTCTTCGTTGAAAACGTGTTGCTCTACAACGAGAAGGGTGAAGTCCCGGAAGGCGAGCACCTCGTACCCATCGGTAAAGCGGACATCAAGCGGGAAGGCGAAGATCTTACGATCATCGCTTACTCCAGAATGGTGCCTCTGGCACTCGAGGCAGCGGAAGTGCTGGCCGAAGAGGGAATAAGTGTCGAGGTTATCGATCTGCGAAGCCTGCGACCACTGGACGTGGACACCATGGTGCAATCAGTTCGGAAGACAAACCACGCGCTTGTGGTTCACGAAGGGTGGTACAAGTACGGAGCAGGGGCAGAGATCGCCGCACAGCTGCAGCAGCATGCCTTCGATGATCTGGACCACCCGGTAGAGCGCGTAACCGGGCAGGAGGTCCCCCTGCCGTACGCGGTGAGTCTGGAGCGAGCCGCCCTTCCGCGCATGGAGGATGTGGTGGAACGCGTTCGCTACATGCTGGGAAAGCACTAGCCATGGCAGAAAACGTGGTGATGCCGCGGCTGAGTGACACGATGGAGACCGGAACGGTGGCCAAGTGGGTCAAACATGTGGGCGATCAGATCAAAAAGGGCGACACTATCGCCGAGATCGAAACCGACAAGGCCAATATGGACATGGAATCCTTCGTCGAGGGTATTCTTGCCAGGATCATGGTCGGCGAGGGAGAGAGTGCGGGACTCGGTGAGCCTATCGCCGTAATTGCATCGAACGCGGAGGAGGCTAAGAAGATCCAAGCCGGCCCAGCACCGGAAGCGCCCGAACAGACCGGCAAGGACATGCCGGATCAGGTGCCTCCCTCCCAAGGGCCGCCAGCCGCTCCCCAAGTCGGGAAGACCGAGCCGAACGAGCGAATCAAAGCATCGCCCCTCGCACGTCGCCTGGCTCAGGAGCACGACATCAATCTTGTCGACGTCACCGGGACGGGACCCTCTGGGCGTATTACGAAGGAGGACGTTCTTTCGTTTGTCGCACAGACCGCCGGGGGTGCGGAGCAACAAACGCCCCGACAGACCGAGCCCAAGGAACCGCAGCACATTGCTCCGTCGGGGCTACGCGGCTCTCGGCCCGCTCAGATGACGCGCATGCAACACACCATTGCCCGCCGTATGTCAGAAGCGTGGCGGACCAAACCGGAGTTCATGTTGACCGTAGTCGTCGATATGACCGAAGCGCGCCGGCTGCTGAGCGGCATCGAGAGAACGGAAGGGGCGCCGAAAGTCGGACCAAACGACTTATTGATCAAGGCCGCCGCCGTAGCGCTTTCGAGACACCCAGCAATCAATGCGGGCTGGGAGAACGATCAAATCGTCCGATACCAGAGGGTGAACATAGGAAACGCCGTTTCAGTTGAGGGGGGCCTGGTGGTGCCGGTGATTCGCGACGCCGATCGAAAGACACTTGGCGAGATCGCGGCGGAATCCAAGGCGCTTATTCAAAAGGCGCGGAGCGGCAAGCTCGCTCCGGCGGATTACGAAGGCGGAACGTTCAGCATCTCGAATCTGGGAATGTTCGGCATCGAGCAATTCACGCCGATCATCAATCCGCCTGAAGCTTGTATTCTCGGAGTCGGCGCCATTAGTCAGCAACCGACCGTTGTCGATGGCAAACTGGGTGTTCGTGACGAGATGCACGGTACGCTGAGCTGCGATCACCGAGTGGTGAACGGAGCCCAAGCGGCCGAATTTCTTCGCGCGCTCGTCGGCCTGCTCGAGCGGCCGATGCTGACCGTGTTGTGATAATCAAGCTAAGAGAGCCGGTGCTGCCGGCAGCGAGGAGCGGGAATGGCTGATCAGCACTTCAATGTGGCGTTTCTCGGTGGCGGCTCGGGCGGTTATGTCGGCGCCATCCGGTCGGCGCAGCTTGGCATGAACGTCGCCGTGATCGAGCAAGACAAGCTGGGGGGCACGTGCCTTCACCGTGGGTGTATTCCGAGCAAAGCGTATCTTCAGAGCGCTCATCTGTTCACCGAGATGCAAAACCGCCTGGAGTTCGGCCTCACCGCCGAGAAGATCGGGTACGACTTTTCCAAGCTCCAACAGTATCGAGCCAAGGTTGTCAACGAGAATTGGAAAGGCGTCCAATTCTTGATGCGCAAAAACAAGATTACGGTAATCGAGGGGGCCGGCACCGTGACCGCGCCCGGCCGGGTGCAGGTGAAGGACGCAAAGGGCAAAACGCAGCAGGTAACCGCGGATAATCTTGTCATCGCCACGGGAACAAAACCGCGGACGCTCGGCATACAAGTCGACGGCAAGCGCATATTCACCAGCGACAATGTGTGGGACGCCGACGCCATGCCCACCTCCGTGATCATCCTTGGCGGAGGGGTTATCGGTTGCGAGTTTGCCTCCTTCTATCAGGCCTTCGGTGTCGAGTGCACGATCGTGGAGATGCTCGATCAGCTGTTGCCGATGATGGACGAGGAGGTAGGTAAGGAGCTTCAGAAGCAATACCTCCGCCGTGGGATCAAGGTGATGACCGGCGCCAAAGCGCTCGTCGATTCGGTGCACGCGGGCGATTCGGGTGTGTCTCTGAAGATCGAGGTCGGTGGAAAGGAGCAAACCTTGAACGCTGACCATCTCTTACTCGCCGCGGCGCGAGAGGCGGTAACCGAATCTCTCGGACTCGGGTCGATCGGCGTAGAAACCGACCATGGTTATGTCAAGATAGGAGCCGATCAGCGGACGAATGTGCCCAATGTCTACGGAGTGGGCGACGTGGTCGGCGGCCTCGGGTTGGCCCATAAGGCCTACGCCGAGGGCATCCTAGCGGCGGAGAGCATCGCCGGCAAGAACCATCTCAACAGCATCGATCCAAATCGGGTGCCACAGCCCGTGTTCTCGTTTCCGCAGGTCGCGGCGATCGGCATGACGGAGCAGGATGCTCGCCAGGCCGGGGCGGAAGTCCGGATTGGCAAGTTCCCCTTCACGGCGAACGCCAAAGCTAAGATCCTGAACGACGCGGTCGGGTTCGTCAAGCTTATCAGCGACCAGGGTTCGGGCGATATCCTGGGCGTTCACATGATCGGCCCGAATGTCACCGAGTTCATATCCGAAGCAGCGCTAGGCAAATTCCTGGAAAGCACCCCATGGGAGATCGCCTACAACATTCACCCGCATCCCACCCTTTCGGAAGCACTGGGTGAAGCGGCGCATGCGGCCGAGGGTGAAGGCGCGCTCCATATTTGACGTCGCTCGGCGACGAACGACGACTAACCTGACTGCTCGATCTGCTTCATCACGGAAAGCTCCGACTGCGGCGGCGGCGGCCACGTGATTGCCTGCCAGAAGAGGGCCAACCGTGCATTGTTCCGCGCGGCTGCGGCGCTTCCGGACTGAGCGTCAGACAGCGCGAGGGCATAGTGCGAGTACCAGAAGTGGGGATCCAGCGCCTCCGCCCGGCGTGCCAGTCCGTGAGCGCTGCTGGTCTTGTTCACCTGGTAGTACGTGAGGGCTTGCTCGTCGAGATATCGCGGATTTAGGTGGCTGAGGAGCTCGGCCCGTCTGAAGTCGGCCAAGGAATTTCCTGCGCGACCCCAGGCGCGATACAGGATCCCGAGATTATCCCAGGCATCCGGGTCCAGGGGACTGAGAGAAGCAGCGTCCTGATACGCCTGGCGTCCCAGGCTGAGAATCTGATCTCTGCCGAGTCGCAAGACCAGAGAGGGCGACACCAAGCGATAGGCGCCGGCGATCGGTTGGTATTTGGGGTCGCCGGATGAGCTGTGACTCGAGGCGAGGGCCAGATACGCCGAACCCAGTTGCGTCTGATAAGTGGGCTCGAAGGGATTGAGGCGTGCCGCTTCTTGCAGCAAGGCCAAATTGTTGGTTGTAGAGGCCGAGGTGGCGGCTCTCTGCGCAATCGCGGCGCTCTCAACCGTCCATTGCCCTGCGAGAGCAAGAAGAAGCGCCAGGATTCCGGCCGCTCCTAGAGCGCTGCCACCACGATTACGCGCTAGACGCACCGGAACAAGAGCGGACAGAGACGACCTCAAGTCGGGCGATGTGCCGAGGGCAATCAGACCTATCGCCGCAAGTGAAGCCAAAAGCAGCACAGCCGAAAGCAGTCCCGGCCCTTCGATCGGGGCTGGAAGTAGAACGAGCGCGACCGCAGAAGCGAGACCGGCAACGGCAAACGGAACTGATACGCGCGTAAGCGATGCTGCCGGCACTACGTCGAGGGTGCCTGTCTTCCAGGGCAATCCCGCAACCAACCCAACCATCAACCAGAACAACAAGAGCGTGGCTGCCATCTCGATGCCAAAAAAGCCGTCCACCATATGGCCCGCCATTCCCGAAGCTAACGCGATCAAGAGCACGGTACCGTCAGGGGATGCGCCCTGCTTCAGGGCCAGCCACAGGCGCCAGAAAAACACCGCAAGCAACACCAATACGACTGCGAGGCCGACGGCCCCGATGCTCGCTAGATAGTTCAGATAGATGTTATGGGCGCGGTCCCACGTCCATATCTCAGCCGTCACACGCCTCAGTTGCAACGGGAACACGGCCTGAAACGCCCACGCCAAAGTCTCGGGGCCATAGCCGATAAGCGTACGCAGCGGACCCCCGAAATTACCGGGAAGTGACGGCGTGTGACTCATCAAGTGAACGACGGCCTGCCAGATCAACAGCCGCGCTTGGGCACTGCCTTCTGTGCCTCCTCCGCCCGTAATGTTGGCGAGCCGGCTCAGGCCCTGCACGCTGCGAAGCGACTGGAGGGGGCCACTCGGCATATTGAGCAAGATCAGGAACAGGGCCACCAGGCCCGTCAAGGCCGACAGCGACTGCCAAATGCGCGCTCGTCCCAGCTTCCATCCGAGAAGAACACCGAACACCGGTATGCTCACCAAGAACCCCAGCCACGCTCCGCGCGCGCCGGTGAAAATAAGTGCGAGGATCTGGGCGGCGAGAAGAGCAGGATAAGCGATTCGGCGAGCAGCCGCCATCGCCGCTGTATTGGGCAGGCTGTAGACCGCTAGGGCAGCCACAGTGAACCCGCCCAGCAAAAGAGGAAAGAGGGTGAACACCGCGGTCTGCTGCACCCCTATCGCAAGGAAAGCCAGCAGGCTCACCACGACCGCCCCAACAATGCTCACTGCCGTCAAGACATCATCCCCACCGCCCGCGGCGTCGAATAGAGGGGCCCGGTTCTGCCAGGCGCGCGCCGCCGCCAATGGAATGATCATTACAAGGTATGAAGCAAAGAATACGTGCTGGCCAAAGGTGCTCCAGACAGGAAAGGCAAGCGACGACGGGTCGCCCGTCGCGGGCATAGGATCGATTGATAGTTGCTGGAGGAGGCCGTAAATAACCACGGGCACGCTGCCGAAGAGCAGCACGGTAACCAAGCGATCAATGCGTGCCAGTCCTCGCATAGTTGTCGCAGCGGCCACGAAGACCACCAGGTACGAGGCAACCGTCCAGAGTCCCTCTTCGCGGCCAAAGGAACCGATGACGCTGACCCGCGGATCGATCGAGAGGGCACTCGAGATCAGATAGACGAGAAAATAAACCCCGGTTAGACTGAAGAGGGCTCTTCGCCATCTGGTGTCGGCGTCCCGGGTCGAGGAGCTGCGGGTCGCGTAGCCGGCAAGCCAGGCGAAACCGGCGACGGCTGCGATCAACCTAAGAAAAATTCCTTTGTCTGCTTCGTACCCAGCTCCTGTCAGCACCGTGAAGTACAGCGGAATGCTCAGAACCGCGAATAGCAGGCAGGCCTCCACCACACCGTTTGCTACACTCGCCCAGTGCGCCGCTTCCGGCCGACTTGTCTCGGCGCCTGCTACTCCGTCGCCGAGAGGCGGGCGCGGAGAGGCTACCTGAGGGGGAGGCTTCGGCACGCGAGATTATATCCGAGGGAGAAGGGCCGTAACGCGGGTCGTGAGCAAGGCCAGACGGGCTGCCTTGCTCCTCCACACCAATCCTCGCCTCTTCATCCGACGGCTGGCGATGTACGCCGGCTCGCCGCGAACAGCCGTCGTAGCGGTCGGAGAAGATCAAGAGAGAACCGTCCGGGCCAGGGCCTCGTACGACCGCTGGATGGCGGGTACACGGCCCTCCGCCACCTCCTTGACCGCCAGTGACGCCCTGCTGAGCGTCATCATGCCGGTCTGCGACACGCCCGCCCAGTTTCTCGATGATGCAATCGCGAGCGTCGTTGCCCAGACCTACGCCAAGTGGGAACTGTGCATCGCCGACGACGCCTCGAGCTTGCCCCACATTCGCGAGGTGCTCGATCGGTGGGCTTCCCTCGACAAGCGTATTCGCGTCCAATACCGCGACGTGCGCGGCCATATCTCTCGAGCCAGCAACGCGGCGCTCGACATGGCTCGGGGAGACTTTGTGGTGCTCCTCGATCACGACGATGTGCTGCTTCCTCAGGCATTAATGCGCGTTGCCGAGGCCGCTTCGGAGCCGTCGGTTGATTTCATCTACAGCGACGAGGATAAGCTCGCTCCGGACGGTGCCCGCATTGACCCGTTCTTCAAGCCCGCCTGGTCTCCAAGCTTGCTCCTGAGCTGCAACTACATCACGCACCTAGCGGCCATTCGCCGAAGCATCGTCGTGGACGTGTGCGGCTTCCGACCAGGGTATGAAGGCAGCCAGGATCACGATCTTTTCTTGCGGGCCACCTCACAATCGCGCCGCATCGCCCACATCCCGGACGTTCTTTATTCCTGGCGTCAATCGAACGCGTCGACGGCCCTGGTCAACTCCGCAAAGCCCTACGCAGTCGCCGCGGCGCGAAGGTCACTGGAGGAAGCCCTGCAACGCGGCTCAGGACTGGCAGGTCTCGAGGAGAGTCATCTCTACGGGCTGTTTCTGGCCCGCAGAGCCGTTCCCGCCCCCGCGAGCGTGCAGATCATGTCGTCCGGAGATTCCGAAACAATCCAGGACATCGCACGCGTTCCAGGGGTAATTGTTGCCGAACAAGCTGAATACCTGCTCTGGGTACAGGAGACTGCGC
>JBOGSL010000401.1:0-2776 GCA_050695395.1 Chloroflexota bacterium
GCTCACGGGCGCACTGCTGCCCGCCGCGAGAAGTCTCGGCGCACCGGATAGCAGCGGGCAGGGAGAAACCGAGGGCATGGAGGTTTCTCCCTGCCCACGGTGGTGCCGGTCGTGGAGGGTCATCGGAGTGCTGAACCGCAGATCCTTCGATGAAACCATGCTCGCCAAGCTCCGACGAATGCCGGGCGATCAGGTCTTGCGGCGGCTCGCCGTTCACCTCAAGACGGACCCGACGTACGTCCCTCGGAAGAGCCGAGAGAGTCACCGCTGGCACGTGCTCACGGAGCGCGGAGATTTCGAGATCCTGACGACCGGCAACCAGTGGTTCGATACGCGAGAGCGACGCGGCGGCGGGAGCTCGATCGACCTCGCGATGCACCTGCTCGGGGTCTCGTTCGTCGAGGCCGTGAAGCGTCTGACGGATACTGGGCAACCGGTCGCCGCCGACCGCGCCCCAGGTACACGGCGCTCACCTTCATAACCCGACCGCCGTCTGCGGTCTGCAAGACCGGCGCATCATTGCGAAGATGACGGCGCGCAGACTCCGCTGCGCGCGCCGTGCAATTCGCGAGTGCGCTATGTGACGATTCGCCCTCGGTGCTGCGCTTCCACCGCGTAGCTTGAGAGAGGACGTTGGGCCCTGAAGGAAAGGTCGCGCTCGACGAGAAGGCCGAGCCGCCCGCGGGCGCTTCCAAGCTCCGTGAGGCTCACGTAGCCGAGCTCAGGGCACCCGAGGCCGAGGTCGCAGAGCCCAAAGGCTCGGTCGGGATCGCTCGGGTCGAGCTCCGTGAGGAGCCACGTGGCACCCGCATCAGGGGTGAAGAGTTTGACGACGGGACACGGGTCGATGTCCTCGCCGGCGGCGGATCGTTCACCGTTCGCGATGAGTTCGCCGCGTTGGGCTTCTGTGAAGAGTTTCATGGGAAGGCTCCTTTCGGTTGCGGTTCTCGCCGGCGATTCGGACCGCAACCGAAAGGAGCTTGAAGCGACGAAGCACCGGAGCTTGGCGCTCGGGAATCGCTGCAGGTTTTTTGCCACCCGGATTTCGCGGCCCGTGACAGCTCGCTGGCGCGGACCGTGATCGTGCGGGTTACTGCCGCCACCTCAGACTAGCGCTCTGACGCTCGTCACTCCGGAACCGGCAAGAGGGGTCGAGGAGCGCCGCGATCAGCGCGTCCGCAGTGCAATGAGGTAGAGAATGGCGACGATCGAGATGGCGACATTGCGCATCGTCTCGAGGACGATGCGGCGCGAGGCCCGAAAGGCGAGCGCCAGGGCGACCAGAGCCAGGACCAGATGGTGTACAGACACGGCGTTGTTCCTCAGAGCCATCTCGTCTGGAGCCACGACCTCGCTCCACAATCGGAGACGTAACATCTATGACCCGGTGAATGCGATAACGGCCCCTCGTATAACGTGCAGCCACCCTGCGAGTGATCGCCTCGAGCTACTTGAGGGCCCGCTCGAGAAGCTCCCGCGGATCGCAACCCAAGGCACGCGCAATCTCGATGAACTCGACCACATCGATGCGCCGTTCCCCGACCTCGATCTTCGCGACGAAGGATTGCGAGCGCCGCAGCCGCCGCGCCAGCTCGTGCTGGCTAAGCCCAGAACCCTTTCTCGCCTCGACGAGCACTGCACAGACAGTCCGATGAGTACGGGATCGCAGGGCCTTCAATGACGCGCTCCGCAAGACTGGAGCGCGTACATATAATCCCAGAACGGAATTAGTCTATTATGGACTCGACTTCACCGCAAGCGAGGAGTACTATCTCGAATTATTCCAATTTGGACTTTTCCGTAACGCTGCTTACAGCGGGAATGGGCCGAGCTGTCTCTCCTGGCAAAGAGGTGGAGGTGTAAGACATGTCTTCCGCATCGCGCAAGGGCGCCAAGCGGCGCCGTCCGCCGGATCGCGATGGCCACCGGTCTACCCTTCTGGGCCGGGCAAGTGGAGCCCGAGACACCGTCGAAAAGCCGCCGGCTCCAGAGGCAGAAGTCGCTTCCGCTGCCCTGATGGACATCCTCGGCGACTTCTCCAACGCACTCTCTCTCCTGGCCGTCGCGCATGGCTCCCTCTCGGCGAAGGAGCTCGGGGGAACGGGCGATGAAGAAGTCGCAATCCATCACGCGCTCGATGCGCTGAAGGCCGTCTACAGCGATCTTGATCGGGTGGCGGCTTCCGTCGTTCTTCGGTAGCTCGGGTGCGACGTGAGTGTCAGTCCTCGGATGGACTCGTTCCCATCGGAACATTCCGGCGGGCGCGCGCGCGCGCGCGTCATCGGCCCGGCCTCGACTCCCGGCAGCGGTCCGCGGCCTATCGACGGGTGGGTTGAGGACGCTCCGCCGGTCAATGCTGCGCTCGCTTGTCCGGACGGGACTCCTCCGGGACGACGCCGAGGACGCCATCCAGGACGCCTTCGTCCGATTGTTCCTCGCCGAGCACGAGCAGCACATCCGCAATCCGGCGGCGTTCCTGATCGCGATCGTCAAACGGGTTCGGATCGATCGCTGGCGGTGCGCGCAGCGCCGTCGGAGACGATTCGCGGCGCAGCCCGCAGAGGACTTCGAGTTTCCTGACCCGGCTCCGCGGCCGCCGGATTATGCCGAGGCCGATCAGCGGCTCGAGCGTATGTGGCACCGGGTGGAGCAACTCGGACCGCGCACCCGCAAGATCTTCATCCTGCATCGGCTCGAGGGCCGGACGCACGCCGAAATCGCCGCGCAGCACGGCATCTCGATCAGCGCCGTCGAGAAGCACATTGCCCGGGCCGCA